>NZ_JACJRC010000002.1:300000-447881 GCF_014697025.1 Alkalinema sp. FACHB-956
TCCCGACGGATGGCCGCAGCATAGCGATCGTAGTCCTGAGGCGCACTCCCTAAGATCGCCAAGTCAGCGTCTAGGAGTAAAGCCGCATCGGGTAAATCATCCGGAATACGATGGTCTTGGGTGGCCAGAATTAATCGCTTAATTGTGTGGATGCGATCGCGATCGATCGACCAAGCTTCTAAATAACCTTGAGCGACGGCAGCACTTTCGGCTTCGTTTGTCCTTTGGGTGGGATCGTAGACGATATCATGAAACCACGCCGCACACTGTAACGCGAGCCAATCTTGAGCCTTGGGACGGAGGGTTTCCAAGGTGTCTAATACATGGGCAATGTGTGGGAGGGTGTGGTAGTGGCGATGGCTTTCTGAATAGGCGTTGACAATTTCTTGATAGGTTTTCGTAATTTCGCGGTCCTTGACTGCCCAGGATTTTAACAGGGTATACCATCGCATCTTCATTGGGGTTTATCCAAGCAATACTGCAATAAATTTCTAAAATTGCTAGTCTAAAATTACGTGAGTTCGATAATTCGTGGTGAGGCTCGATCGTCGGGGCTGCTCCGCAGCGAAGATCGGGGAACGTCTCCCCGCCCCCCTGCGATGTCAGGGGACTCTACTCCCCCGACACCCCCCGAAAGTGAATTCTCCATTTTTAAGGACAGGAGATCTGTGAGGGACACTTTGGCTTGTCGAACTCACGTTAAAATTGCTAGAAAGATGGCTAAAAAATTTAAGGGATCTGAGTAACAGCCCAGATCCCCATACTCAAACCATTTAGTTTGCCAAGCCGTTAACCTCTCGTCGAAATCCGGGCCATCTTCTTGAACGGTAGACTCACTTTACCCGTCAAACTCTGAAAATAAATGCCGCCAACCGTGATCAAAAACACCCCGTAGGCGACACCCTGCACCATGAATAGCCGTTGCGTATACCCAAACAACGCACTCAAAATCACCCCAGGAAAGCGATCGTCCGGTAACACCTTACTGAAGTTCCAGACCATCGGCCCCAGAATGCAAGCCCGATTTTCCGCCTTGACAAAGCGCTCTTGGAAGAAACACAAGGCCGCAGACTTGCGATCGAGACTGGCTAACGCATTCAACGCCACATCAAAATGCCCCAGGGCTGTCACCACCAATCCCGCCACAATCAGCAGCAGCAACACCCCCATCATCATAAAAAACTTACGCAGATTCAAGCGAATGCCCAGCTTGAACAACATGACCCCGATCGCTACAGCACCCGCTAGACCAGCTAGAGCTCCCAACGCAGGTACCAACCCCTGCTGAAACTTCGCTGAAATAAATAGTACCGTTTCAAAGCCCTCGCGAATCACCGCAAAAAAGATGAGCGCAAATACGCCCCAACCGGCCTTGGCCTGATTTAGGGCTGCATGAATCGCGCCTTCCACATCGGTCTTGAGCGTGCGGGCATTTTGCGTCATCCAAATCAACATCCAGCTCAACAGCCCGATCGCCATCAGACTGAAGACCCCTTCCAGCAATGGCTCAAACACCGGGCCATACTTCTCATTGGATTGCCCCAAATTTTGCACAAACCAACTGAGCAGCACGCCCACCAAGCCACTCGCCGCCAATCCCACGCCTACACCGCTATAGACCCAAGGTGTTAGATGGGATTGGCGTGCTTTTTTGAGATAGGCCAAAACAATGCCAACGACCAATGCCGCTTCCACCCCTTCCCGCAGGGTAATAACAAACGTGGGTAATGCAGAACTCAAGTCCATAAAATACAATTCCCAATGCGAGTAAAGAAGAACATTCAATCGCTAGACAGATATGGCTAGACAAGTATTGCTAGACGAAATTTCAGCCTCGATAAATCGCAACCTAGGATGCCTTTTTCGTTTCCGTTTCAATTTGTTTGATCAGCGTACCCACCTCTTCCGGTGTTTTTACGGATTGCTGGGGAGGAATGGCTGTAGGCCACACCTTCAACAGATCCGCCATCATCGCAATAATCTTTTTGTGACTGTCGGGATATTCTTTCTGAATCTGATTCGCAATGCCTTTGTACAACTCATCGGCGTACATCACAAAACCGCGAGAGTCCTGATATTCGATCGCTTCCTTCACTTTGCCATCGGCGATCGCCGATGTATATTCTGAATTCGCCGTATCGAGCAAACCATTAATCACTTGCAGCACAAAATCGTGATCCTTGTGTTGGGTCTCCGGTAGCGCCGCGATCGCACCATCGATCGACTGCATAGATGCTTTGTATTCTTCAGCAGTTTTATTAGCATCCTTCGCACCTGCCTTCACCCGATCCTGAAGCGCAATCAACTCATTCTTAAAGGCTTTTACATTGCGTTCATTCAGCTGATCTTCCACATCGGCATAAATTTCTTCCACCGGGTGGCCAATGTGGGGTTCGGCTTGATCTGGCTTACCCAAATCTAGTAATTCCTTGGCTACCATCATGTGGCCTTTCATCAGGCTCAACTTCACCATGTAATCGACATCCTTCGCCTCTCCCGTTAGCTGAATATCTTCGATCGTCACCATATCCTTGATCTGATCGAACTGCGCCTGGGTAATGACGTTTTTGGACACCAATTCTTCAACTTTGCCGTAGGGACGACTGGCCTGGATTTTATTGGAAAGCGCCGGTACGCCCAGCTTAGCCTCCAGCTTATCCAGTTCTGACAAAATCGCAGCGTTGATATTAATTCTCTTGCTATGGCCCATATCCGCATGGGTTGCTTGCTCAGTGGGAGCAGTACTGGCAGCAGAGGTATTTTGGGAGGTGGATGTCGAGGGTGCTTGATTATTGCAAGCCACTAGGACGACTAGCCCACAGGAAGCAATCCATAGCCCGAAAAACTTCAAAAATTTCATCCTTCAAACCTTAGTGGTAATTTTTGACAAAAAGCTGACATGATTAATGCTTGTATTTGATGGAGGGTGAGGTGAATCGGGAGATTTCTCCTCGGGCAGCATCCTCGAAATAAGTCCCTAAAAACTGCGTCAGACAAGGAATCTAGAGTGCCCTAGGACTCAAAATTTGGAGAAAGGGGGATTTAACACGATCGAGACTCCTAGATTAATAGAGAGAATTTGATGAGAATAATTAGCTTTAACTGATTGAAAGCTATTCTGACGGTTTGTCGTAGGCATGTCAACTAGGCAATCCAGAAATCACATCGAAATAGCCCATGCACCCTGCTTCTGCGATCGCGTCTTGGTGAGGATGGAACATGAATTTCCCCGTTTCCTTAAAGCTGAATTCTAGAATGTGCCGTTCCGCTGTGCCCATGGTGATCACGTCGGTTTCGTAGGATGGCTCTAGCAATCGCCCCGTTGGGTTGACCCGAAATAAATTGGCGTGGAGGTGGAAGGTGGCCACGGGATCAAACTCAATCAAGTTCAGCACATACAGCCGAATCAGTTGATTTTGCTGAATTGGGATCGGCTGATGCATATAGGCGTGGGGCAGACCATTAAAGGCATACAGTTCATTTTTGTTGTCGTTATTAGTGTCATAGCCCGCCATGATGAGCACCATTTCATCCGCTGGGGGACGCGGTTGGGGGGGATCGATGATGAACATCCCGTAGAGTCCTTTGCCAATGTGGCGCGTGACGGGGGCCACGTGGCAATGGTAAAGATGGACACCGTAGGGTTCGGCATCAAATTCATAGATAAAGACATTGCCATTGCGCACGGGTTTTACGCCATCCATGGCCGCAGGGTGAGTTCCATGGAAATGCAGGGAGTGGGAGTGGCCCGCTTTGTTGTAAAAAATGACCCGAATGCGATCGCCCTCAGTGGCGCGAAAGGTGGGGCCAGGAACCCGACCGTTGAGATTCCAGGTAATAAATTTAGTGCTTTTATTGAGTTGCAGTTCTCCCGTTTGGGCTTCGACGCGAAATTCCCGCACAGTGCGCCCGTTTTCTTGGGTAACGGTACCGTAGTCAAACTCCCGCAAAATTTTTAATGGACTGATGCCAGACCCGTGGTGCATGGCCTCCTGGGGCAAGGGGGGAATGGTCACAGTTGCCGATCGTCCCCGCGATCGCCACAGTTGCGAGAGGCCGATCGTGGCACCCCCTGCCGCCCCCAGAAGCAGCCCAGCTTGCAGCAGTTGTCGTCGATTGAATAAGGGTTGCTTGATGTCCACGGTCTTGCTCGCAGGATCAATTCCCACCGTAATTTCCCTAGTCAATTGGAACGAGTCAATTGGAACGAGTCAATTGGGAGATTTTAATGAGAAAAGGTATTGTCTAGGGTATCATCGCATTTTTTCAACCGAGTGCATAGAGGATTCGTTAGGTTAGCCCAATCTCTCCTGCCGGAAAACCGATGAAACGAGGGTCGGGAATCCGCTCAATGCCCTACTCTGACTGCATGGAAGTCTTAAACGGGTGGAGTGCTTTGCCCAGGGTAGAGCGATCGAGGATCAAATCACAGAGGGCTCTTCAGTAAAAATTATTGCAACTATCTGTCATTTATGAAATTTATCTGCTAAGGTGAAAGCAGATAAATGATTATGGGTCTCAATAAGATTTTTCGTTTTCAACCATCCCAAAACCGCAACTAGGTCAACCAGAGGTCACACCGTGGGTAAGCAAGCCGCTCTCAAACGTCATCAAGAAACGCAATGTCGCCTTGCAGGACAGTTTCTCGGGTTTTGGTACAAGCGAGATGGCCAAATCAAAGGACTCCGGCTGCAAACATCGCTGGGTGAACAGGAGATCAAGCTGAGTAAACCCCTGCGCAGCCAACTGGCAACGATGCTGACCCCAGGAAGCTGGGTGGAAACCATTTGCGATCGTCGAATCGATTTCACAACGGGGATGGTCGTTCTTAAGGTGCAGTCCATTGAATCCATCAGCCTGCATCGTTCAACGCTCAATAAAGCTCTAGATAAAGCTCTAGATAAAGCTCTCAATCAAACTCTAGACAAAGCTCTAGATAAAGCCTTAGATCAAACCCCAGATCAAGCCCCTAGCGCTCAGCCAGTTGCTGCCGTTACGCCTTTTGCTGCTGTTACGCCTTTTGTGCAACCTGCATCCCCCTGCAAAAAAATGAAGATTTTGATGTGCCAAAAATCCGATTGCATGAAGCGGCAGGGCAAAGCGGTGTGTCGAGCCTTGGAAGCGGCTTTGGACGATCGGCAATTAACGGAATTTGTCCAAGTCAAGGGAACCGGGTGTCTGAAGCATTGTAAGTCTGGGCCGAACTTAGTGGTGGATAAGGTGCGCTACAGCAAAGTCAAGCCGGAGGAAGTGCCGGACTTAATCGATCAGCACTTCGTTGCACAACTAGCCGCCAGTTAGGGAACCGTATCCCCATCAAAATCCCCATCAAAATCCCAATCAAAATCCCAGTCAAATTTTTGGGAAATCTTTCAACTATTGCATCTGCTCAATTAAATGATCACCGACGCGCAAGGCATTGGCGATGATGGTCAATGCAGGACTCACACTAGCATTGGATGGGAAAAAACTGCTATCGACAACGTAGAGATTATCGATGTCATGGCTGCGGCAATTCAGATCTAACACTGATGTTTGCGGATCTGTGCCAAAGCGACAGGTTCCACACTGATTTGCCATTACTTGAATCGGAATTTCACCGCGCGGATGGATAAACCCCCGTTGAAACCCGTCCAGTTCTTTCTCCACGGTTTTGAGCACGTCCGTCCAGCGATAAATTAAGCGATCGTGGGCTTCAATGTTGTTGGGGGTGTAGTCAATAGTCAGTTTGTTGCCGTCTAGGTGCACCCGGTTGTTGGAATCAGGTAAATCCTCCGTTTGTGCCCACCAACCGATCGATCGTGTGGCTAACTGCTTCAGGCCAAACCCTGGCAGAAATTTTGCTAACACTGAAAACATGGGGGGCGCTTCCGCAAAGATGATATCCGTGAGTAAGCCTCCCGCGTTTTGAATATGTCCCATGGGATAGGGAAAATCGCGATCGCTGCCATAGAAATCATTGACACAAACGGTTTTGGGAAACGCGCCGGAATTAGTCTGGGTACTCAGTTGCACCACGACCGTCATCAAGCTTTTCATCAGGTTGCGTCCGACTAAGCCGGAACTATTGGCCAAACCGTTGGGGTGGCAGTCATTGCGCGATCGCAAAAGCAGCGCAGCGGAGTTCACTGCTCCGCAGGCCAGCACCACCAGATCGGCCAGAAACAGATAGGATTGGCCAGCGATTTCTGCTTCTACCCCTTTGACAGCGCGACCCGAGGGATTGGTGTGCAAGCAAACCACCTTTGCCCCCGTTTTTAGGGTGACATTGGGATGCTGCAAGGCGGGGACAATGCCACTCACTTCGGAATCATTGGTGGGATCATCCGTTTGCCGGGTTAATCCCAGCGGCAGCGGAGCCGGGTGCAAATTTTGCTGGGTGAGAGTTTCTACAATGGCTGCCATCTGGGGATCGTGGTCGATCGCGGGGAAGGGATAGTCCTGGCTGTGGGGTGGTTCAGTCGGATCGGCCCCCACCTGCCCATGCACTTTATACAGCCGCTCGGCTTCGGTGTAGTAAGGTTCAAAGTCCGCATACTTGACGCCCCACTCCGGAGAGACGCCTGACTGATGCTTGACCGCTTCAAAGTCCTGGGCCCGAAATCGCGTTAGCACGGCACCATAGATTTTGGTGTTGCCCCCGATCGCGTAATTCATCTGCGGGGAAAACGGTTCCCCATAGTTGTCGTACCACTGCTCGGGGGCATGGTAGCGTTCCCGCTTAAAGATATCGACGTTGCTGCGGTTTTGCTCTTCCAGGGGCATGAAATCCCCCCGTTCTAGGATCAAAATCTTTTTGCCCGTGGGAGCCAGCTTTGCAGCCAGGGTGCCGCCCCCCGCCCCTGTGCCAACAATAATTAGATCGTAAATTTGGTCATCGATAATCATGGGTTTACCTCTCTACCACACCATTACGGCCATCCTGTAGTTGCAATACTGTTACAGCAACAGTACTACTGACTGCAACAGTCTTAATTACAGTGATAGTCTGAATCACTGTAATAGTCTGAATTACTACAACCCTATTACTGCCACAGATAAATCAGCACAAATAAAATAATCCAGATGACATCGACAAAGTGCCAAAACAGAGAGGTGGCTACCACCCCAAACTCACCCCGATCGTAATTACCAGGGATAAACGATCGCAGCAACATCATCCCCTGCAATAAAATTCCGGTTAGCACATGCAAGCCGTGAAATCCCGTCAGGAGATAAAAGGTTCCCCCGAACAACCCATCGGTACACCCAAAGGGTAGGCCGCGCCATTCCACCGCCTGGCCGTAGAGGAAATAGCTGCCCATGGCCATCGTCAGCAACCAGAACACCCGAAATCCCCAAAGATTTTTGGCATGGAGAAACCGTTCAGCAATGTAGATGACAAAACTACTGGAAACTAAAACCACCGTGTTAATTGCGGGTTCCCGGACTGCCAAGCCCGTGACGCCGGGAGGCAACCAGTCCAAAGCAGTGGTTTTGTAGACGATATATCCGGCAAAAAAGCTGAGGAAAATGACACTTTCCGACAACAGAAAGACGATGAAGCCAAACAGACGGTTGCCTGCGTCGTCGTGGGTGTGCTCTGGGTGGGTGTGTGGGTCTAGAGCCGGATTTGTGGGACTTTCTGGGTTGAGTGAGGCATCAATTTCAAGGGGATTCATGGGCGACCTCCAGCCGATCGGGATTGGCAACCAACGGCTCTGTCTTACCGTAGCCGTAGGGTTCTGAGATGACGATCGGGAGTTCTTCAAAGTTTTCAACGGTGGGGGGCGAAGAAACCAGCCATTCCAACCCGATCGCCCGCCAGGGGTTCTTGGACGCCGTTTCCCCCTGCACCCAGGAGCCAATCATGTTCAAAATAAAGGGCAACGTAGACATCCCCAACAGAAATGCGCCCAGACTGGCAATGACATTCCAAAAGGCGAATTCTGGATCGTAGGAGGCCACCCGTCGGGGCATGCCCTGCAAGCCTAGGGGATGCATGGGAAAGAAGTTCAGATTCGTGCCAATCAAGGTCAACACAAAATGCAACTTACCCAACCCTTCTGAATACATCCGTCCCGTCATTTTGGGGAACCAGTGATAGAAGGCAGCATACAGGCCCATGACCACCGCACCGTAAATCACATAGTGAAAGTGACCGACAACAAAATAGGTATTGTTGACGTGAATATCAACGGGAACCGCTGCCAGCATGATCCCCGTCACGCCTGAAAAAACAAACATCACCAGTCCGCCTAGGGCGAAGAGCATGGGGGTATTCAGGCGCAGTTTGCCACCCCAGATCGTTGCAACCCAGGCAAACACTTTAATGCCCGTCGGCACGGAAATCAGCATTGTCGTGGCCATAAACAGCATCCGCATCCAGCCGGGAGTCCCACTGGCAAACATGTGGTGCACCCAGACAATGCCACTCAAGCCGGTGATGACTAAGGAAGAAATCGCGACCACTTTGTAGCCAAAGAGCGGTTTGCGGGCGTAGACCGGGAAAATTTCTGAAAAGATGCCAAAAATGGGCAGGATGATCACGTAGACGGCAGGGTGGGAGTAGAACCAGAAAAAGTGCTGAAACAACACCGGGTCGCCCCCTTTCGCGGGATCAAAAAAGCTGGTGCCAACGGTGAGATCGAGCAGCAGCATGACGGCCCCCGCAGTCAGCGCGGGTAAGCCAAAGAGTTGAATCATTTGTGCGGCAAACACCGTCCAGACAAACACCGGCATCCGAAACCAGGTCATGCCCGGTGCCCGCATCCGCGCGATCGTGGTGATAAAGTTCACAGCCCCCATGATCGAGGAGACCCCCGAGATCGCAACGGCGACCAGCCACAGCACTTGACCGTTGATCAGATGACCCGTTGGATTCTGAAGGCTCACCGGAGGATAGGCCCACCAGCCCGATTGGGAGGGGCCACCGGGCACCCAAAAGCTGGCCATCAAGATCACCCCAAATACGGGCACCATCCAAAAGGCCACGGCGTTCAGGCGTGGGAAGGCCATATCCTTAGCCCCAATCATCAGCGGCACTAAATAATTGGATAGCCCTACAAGGGAAGGAAACGTCCAGAGAAACAGCATGATGGTGCCATGCATGGTGAACATGGCGTTGTAGACCGATCGATCGAGGAGATCGGCTTCTGGGGTAATCAGTTCCCCTCGAATGATCATGGCGAAGATGCCGCCAATCAAGAAGAAGAAAAAGGAGGTGACCAGATATTGAATCCCAATCACCTTGTGATCTGTGCTGAAACTAAAGAACCGCTGCCAGTTGTTCGGCGCACCGGGGAGCGGTTGTTCAATTTGAGCTAGCTCGTCAACCGAAAGATTGGTCATGGGTTACTCCCTTTCAAACTGGGTACGTTTACGGTGGGGGGAGGTGCTGGTTCAACAATTTTCCAGCCCGTACTAATGGGGTTGTGGGCGCGATGGTATTCATCAAAGGCCCGGTTATAGGCAGGAACCGGAGGCTGAGTGGAGGCGGTTTCTAACCACTGCTGGTAGGCTTGGGGCGACTCCACCACCACATCGGTTTGCATAGCTGCAAAGTAGGTGCCGCTGTACTGGGAATCCCGCAGCCGATAGCGTCCTTCCCGGATGGGGGTAAATTCCAACTCAATCACCTGACCGGGGATGATGTCTTGCTTGACGCGGAAGGCAGGGACAAAGAAACCATGCAGCACGTCTTCAGAATGTAGGGCCAACTGGATGCGCTGGCGGTTGGGCAAATGCAATTCGGTACTGGTAACGACTGGCTGGGGATAATGGAACTCCCAGGCCCATTGCCGCGCATATACGTCAATGTGTTCTACGGGCGGACGATCGGAGGGCCGATCGGAGGCTGGGTCGGCAGATGCCACGGGCGGGGCGGCCTCCGCTGCGGCGATGCCGGACATCCCGGACATTCCCAGGTGGACATGCTCCATGGGCCCTAGAATCGACATTTGGTCGTAAATCTGGTAGCTGTAACCTGCAATCCAGATGACTAAAACAAAGGGAATGATCGTCCAGACGACTTCCAGGGTGATATTACCTTCAATAGGTGGCCCATCACTGGCGTCATACTTCCCAGCCCGCTGGAACAGGACGGCATAGGTCAGCGTTCCGACCACACCCAGAAAAATAAAGGTTCCTAGGGTGACTAGGAAACTAAAGAGTTGATCCACCAGTACCGATTCCGCAGATGCCTGGGGTGGGAACCAGGCGTAGGACTGTTGCCCCATCCAGAGACTGATAAGGGCAAGAACGATCGCCACGATTCCGAGTTTTAAGATTGTGCCTCTACTCATGCCACCCTTCACCGCAACAGCAAATTGGGATCTTCACCGATGCGCAACAGGCGATCGGCGGTGATATGCACGCCAAATTCCGCGGCCAGTTGCGCCCCTAGCGTCCCATGGACAAACATCAACGCAAAGATCCCTATCCCTGCCAGGAGGTAACTCCACTGCACTTGCTGGGCTTGGTCTTTGCGCCAGAGAAACCGCTGAAACCCTCTCCAGACGGTCATTGCTACAATCAGCAATAACAGGATCACCCCGCCCACTCCATGCCAGAGCATGGTTTCCATGGCCTGTAACCCCCAGGCACTCGTAACATCGGTGGGCGGTGTTGCTAGCAAGATCTCGTAGAACCCAGCGGCAACGGTAAAAAAGGTAATGATGGCTGCCGCAACGATGTTGTACCATCCCACATCAAAGAAGCTCGATCGGGTGGCAGGAATCGCCAAAAACTTGAAGACAGGTTTTTCCAGGGGAAAGAACACGCCAACGATATCAAAAGCGATCGCGGCGATAAACAGCCCCAGGGTCAAGTGAACGAGATTGGGGTGAATGGGAATGGCGTAGGGCAGGCCGTTCTGACCCAGGTGATCCTTCAGCTGATCGATTAAGTTCAGATCCATTACAGAATCCCCTCCTTCACGGCTTCCACAACGGGGACTGTATGCAGTCCATAGACCCAAACCAGAATATCTCCGAGATAAACCTGAACGCAAACTAACCCAACTAACACAATTCCCACCCCCAGGAATGGGACGGGTAATTCCTTAGGATTGCCGGAGCGCAGGATATATCGCCACGCCGTAATCGCTGCAATAATGCCAGACAGTGACCAACCCAGTAGGGTATGCAAATTCAGCGTGGATTCTGCGGCGGTGTAGGGTTCTGCCAATCCCGCTTCAACTTGTCCAAAAATAATGGCAATAAAAATAGAAATGGTTGCAAAAAATAAATTCCACCAACTCACTTCATACAAACGAACATTACGTGTGAAATAGCCGAGGACATCACAAAACACCGCAAATAATACCATGGCAATCACAAAATGCACGACGATCGGGTGAATGGTATCGGGATAGGGCAAATTGTGATCATTGAGCGGGGGAAGATACTCCAGCATAATTCAAATTAAATTTAAACTAAGAATGAGAAGAGTCTGCCGATCGAGTTTTCTGATATCGGGCTAGCTGAGGAAGCTAGTCAATTAAGTTAAAACCCGCAGCAGACATCTGTCTGTATCATTGAGAGCAACTCCACAAAAATGACAAAAATCCAGCGTGGCAATGGCTAGAATGATACAAACCTGCTCATTGACAATATTTTCCATAGTCGCTTTTTCCATAGTCGTTTTTCCATAGTCGCTATCGCTTCCTATTTCTCGTCCTTTCTGCGTGTGAACACCGATCGGACAAGAACCCTATTATTTGGCAGAGAATCAATCACGGCGATCGACTAATCACCAGGCTACAATCACCGGAATCTATGTTGCAACATGTTGCAACAGTCCATTGGGAGAGTCTAGCGTGGTTTCACTCTTTCGTAGCTTACCGAGGAAATCTCCTCTCTGGTGGGGTTTGTAGGATTTTTTTAAGACTCATCGGCTAACCTATCCTTGAGTTACAAGTGCGACACGCTGTCTTAGAATTATCTAAACTTTAGAATTGCCTTAACTTTAGACTTGTCCTAGATTAAGCTTGATGGACTATCCTTGACCATTGCCCTTTAAGCTTGCCAGTAGATATTCCGATTAGACATTTACCTATTAGACATTGACCCATTAGACCTTCCCCAGCAGATTGCAAAGTGAGTTGAGCGTCTCTACCGGACTGATCCAGGTGATCACAGTGGTTGGTGATGGGGTTGGCGACGGGGTTGGCGACGGGGTTGGTGACATGGCTTCGTTAGGAGATTGACATCTATGTTGACATCTGTATTGACATCTCTTGCGCAACCCATGCCCCATCCCTTGTATGAATCCCTTGCATAACCCATACCCCATCCCTTGTATAACCCCTTGTATAAACCCCTTGTATAAACCCCTTGTATAAATCCAATGTATAAACCCAGCTGGTTAAAATTTAATCGGACTTCCTTCACACGCTTTGCAATTTTATTAGCAATAGTTGTGGTGATCGCTCTCTTTTTTCGAGATGACTGGATTCGGCCATTGTTGGGTGATGTTTTAATTGTGATGGTGATTGCTTATTTCATTCATGCGTTTGTTGCAGTGTCCCTGCGTAAAATTGCTATTGGGACACTGGTCTTTGCTTACACGATCGAGTTGCTTCAATTTTTCAATATAATTGATATTCTCGGCTGGCGTCATTCTCAACTAGCCCATCTCACCATTGGCTCCACTTTTGATTGGCGAGATTTAGTCGCTTATACGCTGGGGATTGCGATCGTGCTTTTCACCACCGATCGCGGATAGAAACCAAGGCAATGAAGCCTGCTCTTCCGGGGTCAAATCTGCTTTTCCAGGGTCATTTGTGCGAGTTGAATGATTTATGGAAAACAGCGTAGGACGGAGGCTCGCCAATACTAGTGGGTGAAATACTAGTGGGTGAAATTTACTCCCAGCCAACTGTCCTTATATGGCCGTTTGGACTTCGGATTCCTCATGCGGACTTGAAATCCGTCCCTCTCCAACCTGCCGTCCTCACACCTGTTGGGGTAAGACAGCATCGCCGTAGTGTTCATACTGGCACCACCACTCTGAGACTGTGTACGATACACACCCAAATATTCGCTAATCTCGTTCACTCACTTTCCCTGCTGTCACAGTCGAATAGCTTGCTATCGTAGATAATCTTGGGTTTCAATGCTGAGGTGTCGGGCATCAGGTTTATCCATCGCAAACCTCCTTGGCCCTCTATTTCTATCATAGCTCCACTGTAATTGCCTTTCGCCTAATATTTGATTGCCGAGGTAATAGTTCATACCAATGGCATCATTAACTTGCTTAACCAGAACTCTCAAGATTCCCCCCATGCTGTTTCAAGTTGATTGAAATCGCATACTAATATCCAACCAAGGCGCACGGGTAATCGGCGCACTACTAGAAATAAAATCTACCCCCGTCTCCGCGATCGCTCGAATCGTCTCCAAACTCACATTCCCCGATGCCTCAATCTTTACCCGTGGATTATGGGCACGAATCTTCTGCACCGCCTCCCGCATCCGTTCCAGCGGCATATTATCCAGCATAATGATATCTGCCCCGTGGGTCAGCGCCTCCGCCACCTGCTCCAACGTCTCCGTCTCCACCTCGATCGTCAACGGATAGGGTAGGCTCGATCTCACTTGAGCGATCGCAGGGCCAATTCCGCCCCCCGCCACAATGTGGTTATCCTTCAACATCGCCGAATCATCCAACCCCATGCGATGGTTCACCGCTCCCCCCACCTGGGAAGCATATTTTTCTAGAATCCGCAGTCCCGGTGTTGTTTTGCGCGTATCGGCAAACTGTGTCGGCAGATCTTCAATCTTCTCAACAAACTGCCGCGTTGCTGTCGCAATTCCACTCAACCGCATCACCAAATTCAACGCCACCCGCTCCCCCGACAGCAACGCATCAAAGGAACCGTTGATCTGGGCGATCGGCGTTCCCGCCCTGACAAATTCCCCCTCCACCACCTGCGGCACAAATTCCACCGCTTGATCCAAGAGGTAAAACACCCGCCCCGCGATCGGCAATCCCGCAATCACCCCATCGGCCTTCGCAATCCACAGCGCTTGACTGGTCTGCATTGCCGCTGCCCCGTCGCCAAGCCCCAACGCCTGCGTCGCCCGATCGCCCCGCCCAATATCCTCCCGTAGCCACTCCTGCAAACTGCGATCGAGGACAACCCAATGCGGCAGCGCGTATTTTGAACCCTTCATACCCATTCATCCTGCTAATTACTGACCCATCTTGCGTTTGAGTTGTTGTAACTCCTCCTCCGCTTCCCAATTTTGGAATTGTTTTTCCAACGGATCAGCCGGATTCACATTCATACGAGGAATTTGGTTCCAAGTCGCCTTCCAGGTTGCATTGGGAGCGGGGTTGGGCTGAGCTGCCCGCTGGGTTGCCTGCTGGGCCTGTACCTGTTCCAGCTTTGCCTTGACCTCCTGCCGCTGCCCCTGAATTTTCTTCTGCAATTCTTCCGTTTGCTTCACCCGATCGCGCAGCAGTTCCATCTGCCCCCACAGTTGGTTCCCTGTGCGAATCAACGAGGCTTCATGGGCTTGGGCCGGTTCCGCCAAATCCCGCCGATTGGCTGCCTTCGCCTTTTCGATGCGTACATGCCAACGCTGCACATCCTGGGCCGTTTCCCGGATTTTTTGCTCCACCTGTTGAATGCGCGATCGCAAGTCGGCAAGTAAGCGACCCGTTTCCTGCTCCTGCTGATAGAGCTTTTCCTCCAGCGCTTGCAGTTCCAGATGGGGATTATTTTTGAGAAATTCGTCAATCCGATCCTCTAGAAATTGGCTGACATCATCGAATAGACCCATCGCATAGCTCCTTCAGATAAGCTCTCCGCAAACGTTGAGTCAGCTTACCCCCAGGCCAATGCTAGGCCGATTTTCTAGGACGGCATGGGAGGGGCAAACACAAGTTAGACATTGATCCAGAACCTTTCTATTCTAACCAATTCCCAGTCCTCCGCTGAACGGTGAGTCCAAGGCCAAGTCGGCAATCGGTTGAGCCGTTGAATCATCTACTGTTGCAAATTATGCGATTAAATCGCTGATGATTCAGTTCGATCGAATGATTTCAGAAACTATTTTTGGTTATTTTTAATTAATTTTATTGCATTACGCTATTCTTTGCATTAACGACACTGCTTCTTGCGCTGTTACATATATTTATCCATCACACCCACACAGTATAGTACAATTGAATTAATCTAATCCATGCCATCCCTCAGCCCCCTATGCGGCGAGACACCATCTTCTACAAACTCTTCCAAACCTATCCCACCCTGCTGTTCGACCTCCTCGGAACCCACCCCACCCATGCCCAGCAATACCGCTTCGATTCCGTCGCCGTCAAAGAAGCTAAATTCGAAATCGACGGCGTCTTCCTCCCTCCCGAAGACCAACCTCCCGCCACAGTCTACTTCTGCGAAGTGCAATTCCAACGCGACGAACAACTCTACGAACGCCTCTTCGGCGAATCCTTCCTCTACTTCTACCGCCAACGGCAACGCTTCACCGACTGGCAAGCCGCCATCATCTACCCCACCCGATCGATCGAACAAGCCACGATCGGCCCCTACGAAGACCTATTCCACGGTTCCCGCGTCCATCATATTTACCTGGACGAATTGGGTAACCTCGACAATTTGCCCCTCGGTGTTGCCCTGATGGTACTCACCATCCTGGATGAAGCCACAATTCCCCAAGCAGCCCGCAATCTCCTCGATCGTTCTAGCCAGACCGAACTCCCAGAGCGCGATCGGCGTGGCATTATGGAAATGATCACCACCATTTTGGCCTACAAGTTTACCCATCTCACTCGTCGCGAGGTAGAAGCCATGCTCGGCATCACACTCCAAGAAACCCGCTTTTACCAAGAAGCCAAAGAAGAAGGCCGGGAAGAAGGCCGGGAAGAAGGTCGGGAAGAAGGTCGGGAAGAAGGGCTGCAAACGGGGCGGCAACAAGAATGCCGATCGCTCGTGCTGCGCCTACTGACCCGACGCTTGGGCACCCTGCCCGATGAAATTCCATCGCTCTTGGAAGCCCGATCGATTTCTAACCTGGAAGCCCTTGCCGAAGCCCTCTTCGACTTCACGACGATCGCTGATTTACAAACCTGGTTACAACAACATCCTGACGAGCAATCATAGACCATCATCGGGGGTAAGCGACCGTCACCCCCGATCCCCCATCATGCTTCTCGGCTGCTTCAAACTTGGCCACCCGAGGATGCTGCTTCAAAAACTCATGCACCCCTTGGCGTAATTTTCCTGTTCCATGGCCATGGATAATCCAGATTGGGCCTTGGGCTGCTGAAATTGCCCGATCGATCGTAATTTCCGCATCAGCAACCCGACTGCCCCGAATATCAAACGTATTACTCTCCGTCCGGATCGCAGGGGCTAACGGTGGAGGGGTCGGTTCGGCCTTGCGATTGTCCTTAGTTTGCTCCTTCGGTTTCTCCTCCCGTTGTACCTTTTGGCCTTGCAGCGATTCAATTTCATAGATCGAGATGGTCATCTTCATGATGCCGAACCGAACTATCAAATCCTCCACATCCACCGCCAGTACTTCCGCCGTCTGCCCTAAACGCGGAATTCTAACCCGATCGCCCACCTTTGGCTGAAATCCCGGTTTTTGCTTCGGTTGTGCGGAGGGTAAATGGCGATTGGCCACCTTTTGCAACTGTTCCGTCGCCGCTTGGGCATCCTGGGCAGTGGGTGTCCCTTTTTGCAATTGCTTAATCACCTGGGCAATCTGCGACTTCGCATCCAACAGCATTTTTTGCACCGCATCTTCCTGGGCCTGCTTCAGTTCTCGCTCCCGTTCCTTCAGCTTTTGCGCCTTTGCGGTCACCTGCTCATAGAAAAACTCCGCCTGCTTAATCAAGCGATCGGCTTCCTTGGCCTTGGCTTCCTGTTCCCGCCGTTGTGCTTCCAATCCCGCAATCACGTCGTTAATATCCTGGGACAGCCCTCCCACATAGGTTTGGGCCGCATCCACCACAGAATCTTGGAGACCCAGCCGTCGCGCGATCGTCAAGGCGTTCGATCGGCCCGGAATGCCCCACAGTAGCCGATAGGTGGGCGAAAGTGAGACATCATCAAATTCCACCGAAGCATTTTCAAAGCGATCGTCCTGGTATTTCAACGCCTTTAACTCGCCAAAGTGTGTCGTCGCGATCGTCAATTTTGTGTGATCGGCCAAATGCTTCAACAACGCGATCGCCAAGGCACTCCCCTCCGATGGGTCTGTCCCCGCGCCAACTTCATCCAACAGTACTAGAGAATTCGACAACGCCTTAGAAACCGTAGCAGATGACTCAGAAGATAATGTGTCAATTAACGCTGGGGACTCTGCTAGAGAATCTGCATTCTCCTCATTAAGCAACGTTTCAGTTAGTTCGATCGGTAATGCTTCCCCTGGAGATAACGCATTCAAAATCCGACCAATGCGGCGAATGTGACCAGAAAACGTCGATAGACTCTGCTGCAACGACTGCTCATCCCCAATATCCGCCAGAATTTGGCTAAACCAAGGCAGTTCCACGGGTTCCCGCGCGGGAACAAATAAGCCCACCTTCGCCATTAACACCGCCAGTGCCAGGGTTTTCAACGTCACCGTCTTCCCCCCGGTGTTTGGCCCCGTAATCGCCACGACCCGAATCTGCGGATCGATCGTTAAATGGATCGGCACGACATCACGCCCTTGTTCATGCTGTTGCTGCCAAATTAACAGCGGATGGCGCAAATTCCGTAGCACGATCGGCTCTGTTTTTCCCGCTTCCCCCCAATCAATAAATCGCGGCGGATTCGCTTCTAACCAAAAGCTATAGCGCGCCCTTGCCGTCGCCAAATCCAACCGCGTACAAATTGCCACTAACGCTTCTAAATCCTCTTGAACCGCAGCCACCTGTTCCGTTAGCTTGCGTCGAATGGCCTCTTCTTCCGCCTGTTCCTGCCGCAGAAATTGCCGCAACGCATTATTCATCTGCACCGTCGATTGCGGCTCCACATACAACGTTGCCCCACTCATGGATGCGTCATGGACAATTCCTGGAATGGCATCCTTTTGTGGAGCCTTCACCGGAATCACAAAACGGCCATCCCGTTGAGTAATGACGGGTTCCTGAATCGCGTTACCGTGGCGACTCAGCATTTTTTGCAAGACGCTATAAATTCGATCGCGGGTGCTGCGAATTTTTTCCCGAATGTCCGCTAACTTTGGACTGGCCCGTTCCGTTACCTTGCCCCGATCGTCAATGCAGCGATAAATTTCCTGTTCGATTTCAGGATAGGTGCGCAGTTCCGCTACCAATTCCGTCAGCGTTGGCAAATTGTCCTGATTCTCGATCGTCCGTCGCAGATTGCGTGCCCCCGCCAAGGTCGTCGCAATCTCCAGCAACTCCTCTCCAGAAAGAATGCCTTGCAACGCCGATCGTTCTAAGGCATCCCCAATATCCTGAATGCCCGTAAACTGCAACCCGCTTGCCAATTGATTTTCCAGCGTATAGACTTCACGGGTTTGGGCCAATAATTGCAAGGTTTCGGCTTGAGTGGTGGGAATTTGTAAATTCCGCGCTGCGATCGCCCCTAACTTTGTCGCTGCAAAGGTCGCCAAATGCTGACAGAGCCGCGACCACTCTAAGAGGTCTAAGGTTTCTTGTTGGATGCGATCGGGCTGGGTCAAAGTTGCTTGGGTCAAAGTTGCTTGGGTCAAAGTTGCTTGAGTCAAATTTTGTGGGCTAGCAGGGGGAATCAAAGCGTTCATCGGGAAAACAGGACTCTCTCTATTCTAAAGGATGGTGTTCGGAGCGACATCCTGGGCAAGGGGTTAACTAATCGGATCGTCAATGCGATCGTGCAGCTCTGGGGTTTGCTGGGATTTGCTGTCCAACGGGATGCCAAAAGCCCTATCCTAGGATTTCTGGATTTCGCCAGCCCATTCAATGGATCCAAAAAGCCACCTTCTTGGTAATTCCTGATAAAATATTGACTTTTAATTTTGGTAATTTAAACTATAAATATCTACTCTCATCCATCTCACCCAAGGATCCTTCGATCGTGTTTACCACCGTTGCACCGACCCAAAATCCCCTACCTCGCGATCTTTTTGCGGCCATTCAAGATCTCAAAAAAGAGCTAAATGCCGTGATTTTGGCTCACTATTACCAAGATTCTGAGATCCAAGACATCGCAGACTATCTGGGCGATTCCCTCGGCCTATCCCAACAGGCAGCCCAAACCCAGGCGGATGTCATCGTCTTTGCGGGGGTTCACTTTATGGCGGAAACTGCCAAAATTCTCAACCCCGAAAAATT
Organism: Alkalinema sp. FACHB-956; assembly: GCF_014697025.1. Taxonomy (NCBI): domain Bacteria; kingdom Bacillati; phylum Cyanobacteriota; class Cyanophyceae; order Leptolyngbyales; family Leptolyngbyaceae; genus Alkalinema; species Alkalinema sp. FACHB-956. Next base: position 319,276 of record NZ_JACJRC010000002.1, read on the forward strand.
AGTGCTCCTCCCCGATTTGGCCGCTGGCTGCTCCCTAGCTGATAGTTGTCCCCCAGATGCCTTCGCTGACTTCAAACGGCAGCACCCGGATCACATTGTGATCTCCTACATCAACTGCACAGCGGAAATCAAAGCGATGAGTGACATCATCTGCACCAGTGCCAACGCCGTCAAAATCGTCAACCAAATTCCCCTGGATCAACCGATCATCTTCGCCCCCGATCGTAACTTGGGACGCTACGTCATGGAACAAACTGGGCGCGAGATGGTGCTGTGGCAGGGCAGTTGCATGGTGCATGAAACATTTTCTGAGAAAAAACTGATTGCCCTCAAAATGGCCCATCCCCAGGCAGAAGTCATTGCCCACCCGGAATGCGAAATTCCCCTGCTGAAACATGCCAATTACATCGCCTCCACCACTGGATTGCTGAAATATTGCCAACAGAGCCGCAGTTCCTCCTTCATTGTGGTGACGGAACCGGGAATTATTCACCAAATGCAAAAAGCTGCTCCCGATAAGGAATTTATTCCCGCGCCCCCCACTCAAAACTGTGCTTGTAACGAATGCCCCCACATGCGGTTAAATACATTGGAAAAATTGTATTTAGCTATGAAAAATCGAGCACCGGAAATTACCCTCCCGGAGGCAACTAGAGTTGCAGCGCTGCGTCCGATGCAACGGATGTTGGAGATGAGTTGAAGGGCATCTACAGTCGCGATCTCGTTGCGATCGATGCGTGATTGAGGCGCGATCGGGCGCTAGCAGACAACGGGTTTGAGGGTCTGCTCGACAGCGCTAGGAGGAATCCTCCGATGCGACTAAGGTCATGCAAAAATCATGCAATAATATTGCGTTGGCTTCTTACCCGATCATCCCGATGTCACAGTTGTTCGATATCTCCGCCGAACTGATGGAAGTTGTGAAGGATGGATTTACCTTCCAACTTCCCGACCCTGATGATGAAGCAATCTCTGAGGTCGAGTTTCAGCAAAAAATCGAGCTAGCTTGGCAGGTGTGCGATCGATTTGATCTGCAAACCGATATTTGGCGTGGACGCATTTTACGCACGATCCGCGATCGGGAAAAGCATTTGGGCGAAGGACGGAGTGCAGGCTTTCTCAACTGGCTCAAGGATCGGGAAATTAGCCGCAGCCATGCCTATAACCTAATCGATCTGGCCAATAGTGCCGACCATCTCTTAGAGCAGGGCTACCTCGAAACTGAGGATATTAATCAATTCACCAAACGGGCGTTTGTTGCCACGGCCCAATCCGCTCCAGAAGTGCAGCAAATGATTGCTGATTCCGCCAAACAGGGCAACAAAATTACTCGGCGGGAAGTCCGACAACTTTCAGATGAGTGGACGGCCATGACCTCTGACTTGCTGCCGGAGGAAGTGCGGGCCAAAGCTGCGGATCAAACCATTCCGCCCAAATATTTGGCTCCGCTGGTTAAGCAAATGGAAAAGTTGCCAGAAGTGCACCAAGTGACGATCCGGGATGCGGTTGCCGACAGTCCCAATGTGGATACGTTGAAACAGGTGACCGCTGAGGCGCGCTATCTGGCCCGGTACTTAGAATCGGCCAACCAGGTGCAGGCGCTGAGCGAATCGAATGTTGATCTAGAGTTAGCCCTAGAAGAAGCCTTGCGGGTGGGCGTGCTCAATTCAACGGCGGAATTAGTCAACCAAGCCGCAGCCCTAGAAAGCACGATCGCCAAGCTGTATACAACTTGGCGACGGATCAATCAATTGTCTGAACGACTGTATGTGGATACGGGAGCCAGTACTCCCCATCTGCGGGGGCTGTTGAGCCGGTTGGATATCCTCGCCAGTGATGTGGTGGAAGTCACTTTGGGCGATCCCCAAGGGCAAGGATTTTCCCGGACGATTCGGCTCACGATCGCAGAAGAAACATTGGGTGGTAGCCCGCTGTCCGATGTTCCGCCCGAGCTAGGAACTTGGGAAGTTGAATCCTAAGCCGTAAAATTCGCCCCCCACTGGCTGGGAACTTTCGACTTACTTCATCACAGGTTCCTGCGCCAGATCGCCTAGGTCAACGGATTGCAGTAAGCTTTTCCAGTCGTTTTGCACCGCAGGGTTTGGATTTTGTTCCCGCAGATCCGCAAGGATATTGACCGCTTCCTGCCAAACCCCCGATTCTGCATAGAGGTTGGAATGTTCCTTCACTGGCAGGATTTGTAATTTGCGCTGTACATCCTCCGGCAAGTTCACCCGCTCAATCCAACCTTCCGTTACCAAATCCCCCGATCGATCGTCCGCATCACAGACGAGGGCAAATTTCCACTGATAGGTTTGCCCAACACGCAAGGACTGGGCTGTTTTGGGGATGCTCAAGCGCACGATACCCGCCTTCCCGCTCAAGGCAAAATCCTGGGAATACAGTTCATCACCTTGCTCATTCAGCAAGACAAACGAGGCAGAGGTGGCACTGGTTTGGGGGACATGCCACATCAACGTGGGATGGTCAGACGTGGTGGTGATGACATTATCTTGGGGCACGATCGCTACCACAGAGTCTTGGAGTTTGCGTTGATCAGCCTGTAAAGTTGGGCAAGCTCCACGGGTACCACCGCCCTCCCGACGACCCGGTAACCCACGATTTTTCGGGGTGAAGCGTTGTGCCGATGCAACATCAGCCAAACTGACAGTCACCAACGTGGCAGCCACAAGGCAGAGCAAACCTGAACGAATAAAACCCATAGAAGTAACCCACAGTTAGGAACAATAGCAACGCGCTAGGAAATTAACCAGTACATGAACCAGTACCTTGATTGTTTGGGATTGCGAGACTCTCTCAATCCGGGAATGTCCGGAAAAATAGTTAGAACAACTAGTGGCACTGAGTAGGGCTACGGAATCGAGATTGCTACTGGATTCACGGGAACATCTTGATTCGCAACTACTCGATAGACATTGACCTGTTGCTGTTTGCCAGCTAATCCAATCATGCCCCACGCTTCCAAGGCAAATTTTTCAGCTAGATATTGTTGGGTGGATTCACTAATGAGAATACGGCAGGGATCAGGTTGCCGTTGTTTTTCACAACTTTCCAAGCGTGATGCCGTGTTCACCGCATCTCCAATCACGCCATACTCTAGGTGATCCCGATTGCCCAAGGTACCAACGACGACGGTTCCTGTACAAATTCCCACCCGCATTTGAATGGGGCCAAATCCCCGCTCTCCCCATTCTTGATTGAGCGTTTCTAGCCGTTGGGCCATTTCGATCGCGCAGTTCACTGCATCTTGAGCATCCGCCGCAATTTCTTCGGGGGTCGTGCGGGCGATCGGCACACCAAATACTGCAAAAATGCCATCCCCCATGAATTTGTTCACAACCCCTTGATGGTGATGAATGGCGGCAGTCATGGTGCTGAGATATTCATTCAACCAGCGCATGAGGTCAGGGGGTGTCAGATTTTCGGAAATGCCGCTAAAGCCCCGCAGATCGGAAAATAACATGGTTGCTACCACCTGTTGCCCGGTTAAATGGCCGGATTGGATCAAATCATGGCGATTTTCCCACAGGGTTTGGGCCACCTTGGGCGACGTATTTTGACCGAGCAACGTCATGGCCATGCGATTTTGGCGTTGTAGCATCTGGGCACGATAGGCAATCACGCAGCCCCCCCCCGCGATCGCGCTGACGATCGGAGCGACCACCGGAACCCAAAGTCCTTGCGTCAAGGCAATGAAGCCCAAACTGGAAGAGGTCGCGAGGATACCGACTTGGACGATCGCCCAGGGAAAAATCCTGCGCATTCGCCAAGCCACAATGGCACTCACAAGCCCCCAAATGGCGATCCATAGCCGTTCCGTGCCATTGGAGAACGATCGAATTAAAGGCCGTTTACCACTGGCAGCATCCAGAATTTGGCTGATGGTTTGCCCGTGAACTTCTACACCACTCATTTGGTGCTCATTTTTTTGGCTGGGGCTGTAGGGGGTGTAGAAAAAGTCCTTACTACTGATCGCAACATTGCCAATCAGCACAATTTTGTCCCGAATCCAGTCCGCGGGGACCTGCCGATCGAGCAATTGCGATAAGGTGACGCGACGACCAACCACTAAATTACGGTAATTCAAGAGAATTTGGTGACCCCTTGTATCAGCCGTGCGGTAGGCTCCGGCGGTGCTTCCGATCGGCCAAAAGGTACTCTTTCCTAATTTCAAAATCCCCGCTTCTTCGGGACTTTCCTCTGCCATCACCCCATCTTTTTCTAAATAGGTAAAGGCTAACTGCATTGCAAAGGACGTTTCTTCCTGGGCAAAAATTAACGTCCGCCGCACAACACCATCGCGATCGATGGAAATGTCATTAAAACCAATTTGTTCCGGTGGCATTCCGGGTGGGGGCGGAATTTGTTCATCGGCAAGATTGGAAATGCGATGGATGGCCACCACATTTTTGGCTTGAAGTTGCTGAAGCAGAGCGGACTGCCCTAGCCCTTGGGGTAAGTCGCGATAGAAATCAAGGCCGATCGCCCGCGGTTTTGCCGCTTGCAGAATGGCGAGGGTCTCTGCTAAGGTGCGATCGCTAGGGGTGGCGACATTGAGGCGGCGAAGATCGGTCTCGGTGACGCCCACAATCAAAAGACGATCGTCGGGTTCTTGCCCGGGGCGTAGGCGTACCATCAGGTCATAGGCTCGGAGCTCCAAGGGCTCTAAAATGCCCTTTTGTTCCATTACCAGAATGCTGGCAATAATGCTCAAGCTCAGCAAGCTAGCTTTTAAGAGCGGTTTATCTAGGAGTCGGGATAGGGAATGTCGCATCATAGCAATCCAGGTAGAACTCTCAATGAAAGAGCAATTGCAGCCACAAAAATCTGTATTAAGCGTCGTGAAATTGATCTAGCGTGAAATTGATCTAGTGGGAAGCCCAGTGGAGAGGGCCAGTGGAGAGAGATAGCGGTTGAAATTGCCACTGTACCTGACTCTGGAAATTCTGGAGGAACCCCTGGCCTGATGGATACTCTTCCTGTATCTCTCAAAAAAGTGCACAATCTGTTGAACTGGCAGCACTGGTTTGACTCAGTGAACTCATTCAACGCCCTAGACTAAGTTCCATGCCGCTTGATTGTAGGCTGGTTGACTTGAATCAAAACACGATAAGCTTGAACGCTAAGAATATATTTGTGAGCGAATCGAACTAGAATTTCAGATTAAAACTTGCAACTAGAATTCATCACTAAAATTCATAACTAGAATTAAAATAAAAGGCAGGTGAGAACGATCGTACTGACCCGATCGATCTCAAAGGCAACGCGACATCCACTTGAAAGGATATCTTTTCAGTGGGTTGCCAGAGTAAGCCAATCCCAGCACTGCTGATTAATCCTTTTGCATCCTGCGACATGACTCCCGAATGATTCCAGGTAACTCCTAGGTCAAGAAACGGTGATGCAGTCAAGACCGATCGACCTTTGGCATTTCGTTTGAACACCCACTGCTCCGAAAGTGAAAATGTCACACCATTATCTGTATTAAAAAAGTTCACAGGATAGCCTCGGAGTGTGGTAGCTCCCCCTGCACTAAACCGTTGGGACGGATGCAGTTCGGTCGAAGCAAGTTGCCAGCTTAGTTCAGCCAATAAAGCATGATTTTTACCTAACACCAGTTGCCGCTGAAACTGCCCTGACCAAGTAAGAAAACTGGTGGCTTCCGAGGCGGATTCCGTTTGCGTATTGCCCAAATTAAACTGGGAATTGAGTCGCCAAAAGCCCTGAAAGTCCCGCTTTACAACTTCCTGTCCAAACCGTAGCATCTTGGTCTGACTTTCGCTGGACAAGATATCAGCCACTAACGTTTTTCCTCGGCGGTGAATCACGCCTAGGGAAAGGGCAACCTCTTCCGAGGGGATGCGCACGATCGGTTGGCGGAGGGTGATTTCTGCGAGATGGGAACTCCCAGTAATGTCCAATTCCTTAAATTCTGGATCGGTGAGCCGGAATTGGTTAGGAGAAAACCGAACTAGCAGCGTTCCTTGTTTGCTATTGAGGGGATATTGATAAATTAAGTTTGCTAGGGCAGATCCGCCCGTGGTGGAACGATCGAAACTGGCAATGACTAAATCGCCAATACCAGACAGGTTGCGGCTGCCAGCCACAAACCCTAAACTCGTGCGACCGACCGCAGGGGCATTGTGATTACTCACCGTAAATTGCCCAAAGGTGGAAGGTGCTTCTTTGATGCGAATACTGAGAATGCTATTCCCAACACTACTGCCTTCCTTCAGAGAAGCCTCAATATTTTCCACTAAGGGGTCGGCACGCAGCAGACGCAAGTGATTTTCGAGTGCCTCTTGATTGAGGGGCAATAATCCCGCCCGTTCAATCCGTTTGCGCAGGTATTGGGGATTAATCCTTTGGCTGCCTGTAATTTCAATTTTTTCTAACCGCCCCTCAATTACCTGAATAGCGACCTTGCCATTTTCGATCGTTTGATCTGCGAGAACAGCCCGTGACGTGAGGTATCCATGATCTAGATAGTATCGGGTGACGGCATCTGCTGCTTTTTGCAGATCCTCTAGCTTTAGGGTTTGATCTTCATAGGGCTGGGTGACATTGGCCAGTTCCCAAGGTCGAAAAACGGTACTGCCCTTGACCTCAAACTGCTGTACATAAACGGTGGGTGAACCTTCGCTAGGGCCAGAAGATACATCTGACGCAGAGGGATGTAACTGAGAAGAGGCTAAAAGAGGTGATTGGTTCCGTAAAGGTAAGCTAAGAGGTGCGGTGATCGATGCAATGGGAGGCAAGGCGACTGGGGACTGAGCATCGATGGTCATTCGATCGATGGTCGTTCGATCGACACTGGTGCGATCGACGGTAGCTAGACAGGGGTGAGCGAGTCCCCCGATCGTAAGAAACAGTCCAAATCCTCCCAATGTGCGTTGCATACGAAAGATCAAGATTGGCCCATCCATGGTATTCACCTAGATGATTGGTCACTGTTAGGACTGGTCACTGTGGTAATTGGTGATTGTTAGAACTGATTGTTAGAACTGTCTAGATACCTGTGCAGAAATCGATAGAAACCTGCGCATTCCTAGAGTCCTAATCCCAGACTGCCCTCAATTGGCGCTAGACAGATCAATGAGGCTGAGAAAACTCAACACTCAAGGGAACTCAATCCTGTTGGAAACCAGTATTGCTCATCAGCATCATTATTGATTTCCGTAAAGATGCGGTCGTTCAACCTGAAACTCTTCGGTCAGTATAGGCTCACGACTCTCACCCGGAGAGAGTTGAAAAGTTTGTCAGGTATTCATCTCTAGGACATTGTTTATGCAACGGTTTGTCAAATCCTCTTTGGTTATCGCACAGGCTTCGGTTGGTATGCTAGGTGTAATCACCTTGGCAGCGGGCTCTGCATTGGCTGACAATGCATCCGTTAGCGGCTCGGTTAGCTTCACAACACCAGCAGGTTACACTACATCTTTTTCTGCTGAAAAGGTAGCTCCCACCGGCTATGGCTTTAATGGTGCAGTAACCGTGACTGCGATTCCGGGTGCTGCGGATGGAACTCCCTCTGGAATGACTCTGGATAGCACAATGTCTACTGTGGTCGCTAACTCCACTGCTGGTGCGACATTGAAAGAAAATGTGCTGACGAAGTTGGGTGGTTTGGATGTGTCAACTAAGAGTGGGTTGGATGCCTACACCGCAATTGTGAAGGCGGCGGCTGGTACTGACGGGCTGGAATAGACTGATTTGCAAACTGACTCATTGGCGGTATGACTTCCCATCAAGGGAATTTCTCATCCACCTAAATCATGAGAATTGAAACAGAAAGGGGCACTCTAGAGGATGGCCCCTTTTTCAGTTCGCTTTGTTGGGTGAAGGCATTTCCCCATGCGTTATTGTTGGTTTTGGATTAGTGCATCGATCGTTGGTTTAACCTATGCGCAGCAGGCTGTAGCAAGAGAAGTGACTCTCTCCCCATCTTCTTCTGTTCTGGAGGCTTCACCAGTAGAACTGCCAGCCTTGTCTGCAGATCATTCCAGCACGACAAACAATTCCAGCACAGCTAACAATTCCAGCACAGCTAACAATTCCAGCACAGCTAACAATTCCAGCACAGCTAACAATTCCAACACCAATCCTATTGCATACAGCCAACCTGCATCTTTAATGACTGTCCGGCGTCAGCAAGGACAATCAGCAGCAGGTTTGTTGGAGTTTGCGTCAGAATCATCGGAGAATACGGATTCGATCGAACTATCGACCAACAGCCTATCGACCAACAGCTTCCCCAGCGCTGAGGATCCTTTGGTAGGGCAGGTCATTTCAGTGGATACGGCTACGAATGCACCCAATTCCTGGTTAGCTTCGCATGCTTGGTTAAAGACGCCAGTGGCCTCACCCCCGCCAGTTCAGCCAGCATCCCCGGTGTCTCCGCCGCAGTCAACCCCACGTACTCCAGTCCAATCACCCATTGCTTCTTCTCAAACTTTAGCGACTCCTAGGCCAGCAAATGCCTCAGGGGAAGGGCCATCGCGTCCCTCCGCGCCAACGATCGCGGCCCAACCGATTAATTCTGTAGAAACCGTTCCAACCCTGGAACCTACTGTCCAAGATGGCCGTGTACAGCTTGTCCCCAAAACTGCTCCCGGTGCAGAGACCCTGATTTCTCCAGAAGAAGCACGGAAAAATCAGGTCTTTAATGCGTTGTCCAATAGCTCCCAGCGCTATCCGGCCTTAGTGAACCCCTATGGACGATCGCAGCCTCGGTTGAATTGGTGGGAGCAACGGAAAAAGAGTAATGCAGTCAGCTTAAGTACCTCTTTGGTGGGTCAGCAACTCACCGTCAAAGATTTTTCTATCACCTCCTTTGCCCCCGATCGCCAGTTGTATTGGATTCTGCCAGGGAACCGAATTGTGGTGGAAACCCAGGGCTGGGTGGGCGATCTGGACTATTTAGGACGGGCTACCGACACCACGATCGAACAGAAATTTAAAGTGACTCAGCCACTGTGGGGGATGCAAGCAGCATGGATGTTACCCCAACCTTTACTGGATTTGATTGATCAAGGGGGGGCGCAAAATACCAGCATTTTATCGATCGCGGGTGAGGTCAATAGTTTAGGCAGTGCAGATACCACTTCGATCGTTTTAGATAGCGGTGGGTTTCTATCAGCGCAAAGCAATGGGCAAAGCAATGGGCAAAGTAATGGGCAAAGCAATGGCCAAACCATTCCCCGTAGTACACCGATCTTGATTCAACCCCCTCGTCCAGGAGAAGCCTCAACCTACAATCCAGAGGGTGGGGGAGCATTGTTTGATTCATTGCTACCAATGAATACGCCTAAAATTCTCCAAGCTTTCCCAAGTACTAACTTACAGGTGCTCTTAGAAGGAGAAGGCGTATTTGAAGGAGCCCGCATTGATGCAGCATTGTTAGAACAAGCAGGGATTAGCTTTGGCAATCCCTTTACTGGGCAAGGATTTGCCTTCAATCCCGAAGTGACCTCGCTGCCGGGAATCAAAACCCTCCAGCGCGCGCAATTTGATAATTATGACTTGCTGAATGTTTTATCGAATCCATTTATTAATGAAAAACAGCGGCAAGCCTTTTATCTCAATTCGCTCTACTGGGTGTCCCTAGGACTGCGGAAGCCTAGAATTTTGGAGACTGCGGTCACCAAAAGCGCTGAAGATTGGTATCTAGCTCGGCTGAGTCGCCCCCATAACCGGACTCTACTGCAATATGAAAAACAACCCGGCCATGCAACTTACTACAATTTATTTATCAATCCAGGAGTGGCGATCGCCTTTTCCAAGGATGCCAGTGAGTTTCACCAGGCGCAAAGTATTAATACCAGCCTGGGCTATCTCTTGGGTGGGATTTTCACATTTGTCCATCCCTATCGGTTAGAAAAAAGCCTTTGGGAAGCGAACCTACGCCGGAAGCGAGAAGAACCCTTTGCAACACTCAGAACCAACACAACCCTCGAACAGCGCAAGCAAATTAATGCCCGGATTAACCAGTCTCTTAATATCGCCCAGTTAAGTTCTGGCTTACATTTGGTGTCTGGAGCCTTTACCTACCCCAGCCCGATTACCCCCACGAAATCTCATTTATTTCAAGTCCGTACGGGCACTCACCGTCGCTTTGTCCGGTTTATCCAAGCGGATCAATCCACGAGATCGGGTGAGATTTATATTTCTAAATTGCGATTATCAGATCAAACCTTTGGGCCGTTGGCAACGATCGGTCTCCCTGTACCGACTAAACTAACTTCGATCGATAAAGACCGCAAAACCGCTGTCAAAACCATTCTCACGAACGATCGACAAACGGTTCAGTTTGAATTATCCGACGACTTAAATTTAGTTGCCATTCCCATTGGCATTCGACTCTTTGACATGGCCTTCGATCGCCTAGAACTGTCGCAAATTGGCTATGTCACGACTGAGTTGCAAAGCTTTGAAGGCTATCTTCAACTCCCAGCAGTAGAAGCGGTGTGGCAAAAATCCAGTGGCAAGTTTTACTATGCAGTGGCCGCTGGAGCTTGGCTGAATTTCAGTAAAAATGTTGCTCCGAATGTGTTGCGGAATGATATCGGAACACCAGAACCTGGATTTGGATTGTATGCCAATGCTGTGATGAACTGGTCGAATCCCCAATTCAAACTGAATGCCGATAAAAAAATTGTTGCCGTTACAAATAACATTGTGACTCTGCAACTTTCGTGGAATAGTGCCCAAACTCGCAATAATCCAGCCTATGCCAACTTCAGTTATGTCCATCTGCGCCAAACGCCATCGGTCAATTACACCCTCAGTGCAGGGTTATTCCTAGCGGCCAATTCCCGGGCTGAAAACGGTGAAAAATCAGTGACGCTCACCAATTTTTTAACGGGACAATTTAACTTTGCTTCAGGATTCGATTTGAACACCTCGTTAGAAATCAGCGATCGGGGATATTTCACCTTAGAAGCCATGCAGTCGATCAGTCCCCGCTGGTCATTGGGAGCCTATTACCAAAATTATCAAACTCGCACCGGATTAAACCGCCGTCTGGATGGCTCCCAAGTTGGGGTGATTATCCAGCGCCGTAGCCGTAAGGGCAATACCTGGCAATTGCGGATAGGACGGCAACGGGAAGATTGGGAATTCCAATTGCAAGGGGATTTTCGGTTTTAGGGGAGTCGTGGTTTGGGGCATGTTAAGAAGTGGTCGATCGTAGCAATGAACAGGCTTCATCGATCGACCAATGACAACGATCGACCCCACTGCAATTTTCCGAAGGGTGCACCATGGGAAACTGGACTGGTTTAATTTACATTCTAGTGGGCGGCAGTGTCCTCGGACTGGCCTGTATCCCTGTCAGTGCACAGGTTACGCCCGATGGCTTGGGCACCCAAGTCACCACCACCGGCAACCAAATCGAAATTCAGGGAGGCACTCGATCGCGCAATGGCGATAACCTATTTCATAGCTTCGATCGCTTCAATCTCAATTCTGCACAAACTGCCAATTTCCAGGTAGAGGCCGCCACTCGCAATGTATTTGCGCGCATTCGAGGGGGTGAAGCTTCCATCATTGACGGGTTACTTAAGCTGAGTGGTGGTTCAGCCAATTTGTACTTAATGAATCCAGCGGGAATGTTCTTCGGCCCCAATGCACGGCTCAATCTACCTGCGATGTTTTCCGCAACCACGGCAACGGGGATTGGGTTTGAGCAAGGTCGCTGGGAGATCCAATCCAACGGGTCTCCAGACCAGTTCACCAGTGCTCCCACGTCTTTCAGCTTTGCGCTCTCCCAACCCGGCGCGATCGTCAATACCGGCCATCTCGCAGTACAGTCTGGCCAAGCCCTGAACCTATCAGCGGGCACGATCGTCAACACCGGAACACTGCAAGCCCCCGGCGGCCAAATTACCCTGACAGCGGTTCCCGGTGGCCAGCAGGTGCGCCTGAGTCAAACGGGCAGCGTCCTGGGGTTGGAACTCTCGACCCAGCAGCCGATCGCCCAGTGGACTCCGGAAACGATCGGGCAACTCCTAACCAAAACCCAAAACATTCACCACGCCACGCAACTCGAAACAACCCCCGATGGCAAAATTCATCTCAAAGGCTCTGGTACAACAATCTCGCCCAATTTAACTGCTGGAACAGTGGTTCCTGGAACGGTGGTTTCTGGAACAGTGGTGGCATCGGGCACCTTGGATACGGCTTCAACGGGGCAGGGCGGACGGGTGGAAGTGCTGGGCGATCGGGTTCAGGTGGCTCAGGCAACTGTAAAAGCCGATGGGCAAACCGGGGGCGGGACGATTTTGATCGGTGGAGAAAAACAAGGTCAGGGCCGACGGATTAACGCAATCACCACCGAGGTCGATCGCCACAGTGTGATGACGGCCAATGCAGGGCAGCAGGGCAAGGGCGGACAGGTGATTGTCTGGGCCGATCGGGATACGCAATTTGCGGGAACCATTCAAGCTCAGGGCGGCCAACAGCAGGGTGATGGCGGATTTGTGGAAGTGTCGGGCAAGCAGCGCCTCCGCATGGCCGGATCTGTGGATGTTGGCGCACCTCAAGGGAATTTGGGTCAGGTTTTGTTAGATCCCACGGATATCCTGATTAGTAAAACGGGGAGCAATACTTTACCCGATGCAAATTCTCCGGATAGTACCTGGACGATTAGCCCCGATGCGCTCTCAACAATCACTGGCAATATTACCCTCACCGCCGATCGCAGCATTTGGTTTCAAACCAATCCCAATAGTTCTGACAATACGGTTGCTTTGGGATCGGGCGGACAAATTACGTTTCGGGCAGGGACAGAGTTTCGATCGGATGTGGGGTTGACCAGCGAAGGTCGATCATTACTGATTCAAGCACCCAAAATTCAGCTACAAACCATCAATACATCCCTGGCCCAAAATCGACAGGGATCGGTAACCCTCCAAGGTTTACCCAGTGATGAGATTATCAATTCTTCTAGTGATTCTTCTAGCAATGCTTTAAATTCTAAAAAATCGGTTCAGGTCAGTTTTCGGAACATTATTACCCCTGGCCAAGATGTCACGATCGATGCCGATCGCATCAATGGCGATCTAATTTTAACATCTGCGACCGATAAAGTATTAACGACTGGTAAGGTGAGATTAACTGGAACCCGCAACTTAAGTGTCTCGGGGGTCATTACCCAAGGGCAAGATGTGACGTTGACCAGTCGCTTAGATCAGACCTCTGGACAGATTCAAACGGGGCCAGTTATTACCTTTGGGGGCTCTGTACAAATGACTGCCAATCGAATTCAAGCGGGTTTGATTTGGACCACACCTAACGGCACAACGAGCCAATTCGATCGGGCGGGAAATATTACATTGCAAGCGAGTACCGATCTCATGGCTCGCCACTTAGAAGCTAATGGCCAAGGGCCAGGACGGGCAGGCGATATTCGTTTAATCAATCCTTCTGGCGATATCATTGTAGATAGTATCCAAGCCTATGGCGGGAGCGGGGGCGGTAATGTAGACCTTCAGGGAGATACCATTCGCATCGTCGGTGCACGCTATGAGAGCAACGCTAACAATAGTCAAGGCGCGCCGACCTATGAACCGAGTAGTATCAAAGCGGGGGAATCCCTCACCATTACTCAACGGGGGGGGCCTACGAACCAGCCCTTCATTGTTGGAGATGCCAGTTTGAATGGTAGCAACCGCAAAATTGTTGTTGCAGGTCAAGCGATAGAAGGCGGATCATTTGCGATTCAAAACCAAACGGTTCAATATCAACCGCTCAAAAACTTTACCCTCACAGCGGAGAATCAGAGTCCCTATTTTCCCAATTTAGATGGAGCAGATTTCCTCTACAAAACCGTCGATCCAGGAAGTCGTTCTGTTTTTACCTTGGCAGAGTTAGGATTTACGAATCCAGTCGATCCCGATCGCGATCAAGTGCAAGTTTATCTTCGTCCCGTGAATCCAGGGGGCCAAGGGATTGGACAACTGTTTGATGCCACCGGACGCCTGATTACTAGTACCACGCCAATTCGGTTAACCGATCGGCTAACCTATGTTGCACCCAGCAATGGAGCAGATTCTACCCGGTTTGAAGTCCTTGCTTTAGATGGCACTCGGACTGAGGCGTCACTCGCAACCGCCCCTCGGGTTTCGCTGCTGCTCTCAGCGCCCCTAATACCCACAGTGGAACCACCTGTTCCAGAAACCAATTCCACCAAAATTTCCCTAGATATGGGAACCTCGCTGTCCAATGTTTCTTTGGAAGAAGCTTCTCGCGTCGATAATCAGCTCAGCCAAGAATTTATTGCCGTATTTGGGGGTGAATTGCCTAAGTTTGTCGATGGAGCAGAGTTAGTTCGCCAAATTGAAAAACAGTTGAAAATCCGGCCTGCGCTCGTCTATCTGCGGACGCAAATGAACGAATTAGAACTCACCTTAATTACAGCGAGGGGACGCTTTCGGAAACGGGTGGTGATTAGTCGCGATCGTCTATTAGATTTAGTCAAAACCTTTCGCCGGGAAGTGACTAATCCCTTAAAGACCCACAGTACCAGCTATTTAGCCAGTGCTCAAAAGTTATATGAGTGGATAATTACTCCCCTGAAGACTGATTTGGAACAACAGGGGATTACGAATATCGTCTTTCTCCCTGAAGCGGGGTTACGAGCCTTGCCCTATGCCGCACTCCATGATGGGCAGAAATTTTTAATTGAGCAATACAGTGTGGGGTTGATGCCTAGTGTTGGGTTAACCCAAACTAACTACTTCGACCTGCGCCGGAGCCGTGTCCTGGCGATCGGAATTTCTGAAGTGACCCAAGGGCAAACGCCGCTACCCATGGTGAAAACGGAATTAGCCACCATTGCCCAACTCTGGAATAAGCAAACCACCTACCTCAATCAAGAGGCTACCTTGAATAATCTGAAAACCGCACGACAAAAACAGGATTTTCAAATTGTGCATGTGGCAACCCACGCCAACTTTACCGCTGACTCTCCTAAAGATGCTTACATTCAACTCTGGAACGATCGCTTGAAGCTCGAACAAATTCGTCAATTGGATTGGAATAACCCCGCCGTGGAATTGTTAGTTCTGAGTGCTTGTCGAACGGCATTGGGCAATCGCGATGCAGAATTAGGGCTAGCGGGACTTTCGCTACAAACTGGGGTCAAAACTGCGGTGGCCAGTTTATGGTACGTCAATGACACCGCCACCATGTCACTTATTAGTCAGTTCTACCAATCCATGCGCACCTCTCCGGTGAAAGCGGAAGCTCTGCGGCAAGCCCAGATAGCCATGGCTCGCGGAACCCTGCGCTTCAAAGAGGGCAAAATTACTGGCCTCTCTTCTGCACAAGACATCGACATTCCAAACGCTCAAACGGTGAGTGACTCTAGTTTCAAACATCCCTACTATTGGGCTGCGTTTACAATGATTGGTAATCCTTGGTAGGTTGGGGGGCAAGAATCAGTCCAAGAATGAGCCCTAGGGGGGATTCGTTGGGCAAATGTTGCAAAAATTGTGATATGGATCAGCCTAGGGCTTGAGATCGATCTCCGTAGTCTCCCCAACGCCTCGCTATACTGATGACAAAAAATCAAATATCATCTCAGGTGCTCTATCCAATTCATTCAGTCGCATACCAGATTGACGCCCTTTATATAGATGCTTTATAGCATCATGAAGGATCCCTGTGGGCTGATTCCTGTAATCTGCTGATTCCTGTAATCTATTGAGCAATGGTTCCTCTGCTTAATATCCAGTAATCTGCTCAGTCCTTCCCACTGTTTGTAGTCCGATCCCATTTGTCGATCGATGAAGGGTCAGTCTTGCAAATATTAGGATTCATTCACCAGGATGGGGGCGAATCATCTTGAGACGTTGCCCAGCCAATTCTCGGGGTTTAGGTTGAAAGCTGAGGCGATAGAAGTCAGTGTTCATTGATTGATCGGTGTTTCTATTTTTTGACGTTCTCTTCTGTTCCATAGATTTAGATGACTGATGGTTCCTGTTTCTCCCCTCAAAATCGTCCAATTGACGGATACGCACCTGTTTCGTGAGCGTAATCAAAATCTAATTGGTCTTCCAACAGCAGATTCGTTAGAAAATGTTGTTAAGCAAGTGATGCAATTGCCATCGCTGCCCGATTTCATGTTACTGACGGGAGATCTGTCCCAGGATGGTTCTCTAGTGTCCTATGAGCAGGTTTATGATAGCCTGCACGGATTAAATATTCCCATTTACTGGCTTCCGGGTAACCACGATTGCCTAGAAAATATGGTGCCTATCCTGACCCAAGCTCCTTTTTTGGGAGACAAGCAGTTTAAACAGGGAAATTGGCACTTTATCTTATTGAATTCACAAATTCCTGGGGAGGTTCCGGGTTACCTATCCCAAGAAACCTTGGATTGGCTCGATCGCCAACTCAGCCAACAGGCAGAAACCCCGGCGTTGCTTTCTCTGCATCATCCACCGTTTTCTTTAGATACCGCTTGGCTAGACAATAGTGCGCTCCAAAACCCCGATGATTTGTTTGCAGTCATCGATCGCCATCCTCAAGTTAAGCTTGTCCTGTTTGGCCATATTCACCAGGAGTTCCAACTGGAGCGTAAGGGTGTGACTTACTTGGCGGCTCCCTCCACATGCATCCAATTTGCTCGGGGAAGTGCAACCTTTGCCCTAGACGATTGTTCCCCAGGATTTCGCTCTGTAGACCTCTATCCCGACGGATCTTGGCACAGTAGGATTCACCGAGTAAACTACGATCGTCAGGTGGATATGACCTGTTATGAGGGATATTGAACCCAGCTTGAATCTAGACTGCCTTGCAAACTAGATTCCCTGCCGTTTCCCGTTACTTGTCGGGAGTCTAGTTGTGCTAATGAACCCACTCTAGGCTGAACGCGCTCTAAGCTGAACCCACTCTAGGCTGAACACGCTAAGAGTAACGCTCTAGAATTAACGCTCTAGGATTAACGCTCTAGGATTAACGTAACGGGGCCGTCATTCTCGATCGCTACTTGCATATTCGCTCCAAATTTTCCAGTTTCCACGGTCAGTCCACTCGCCCGTAACTTGTCAACAAAGCGATCGTAAAGTTGTTCAGCCAGAGCTGGATTAGCGGCCCGATCGAAGGAAGGGCGGCGGCCTTTGCGACAATCCCCATAGAGTGTAAATTGGCTGACCACCAATAGTGCGCCCTGAATTTCTTGCACTGAACGATCGAACCGCCCCGCTTCCCCCGCTGGAAAAATGCGCAGATCTAGACATTTTTGGGCCATCCAGTCCAGTTCGGCTTCGCTATCGCTATCGGTAATGCCGACTAGTAAATTCAGCCCTCGCCCAATTTTGCCCACCACCTCTCCCGAGATCGTGACTTGCGAAGCCAGTACACGTTGCACAACCACTCTCATCGTTTTCACCTCAATATTTTCATCTCAATATTTTCACCTCAATGTTTTCACCTCAGTGTTTGGGCAGGGTGTCAGTGGTGCAAAAATACCAGTCGAATAGTCAGGTGATTTCCGTTACTGATCTAGTGATCTCTCGGCAATACCCCATTCCAGTGAAAACGAGGATTGAGTAACGCTTGAACGGGCTGATTCTGTTGCAAGTGTTGCTCGATAATCAGATCAATGTGCCGGGGTTTGACCTCGCAATACCACACCTGATCGGGTAGCACCTGTACCGAAGGCCCCAAATTACATTGGCCCAGGCAGCCACTAGCCACTAATTCAACATTCTCTGGCAGCGATCGCGCTTGCCATTGCTCCAAAAGTTCTGTGGCCCCTCGTGCCATACAGTTTTGATATTGACAGACGAGAACTTGGCGTGGCTGAATTGTCATAGATCATGGAAGACCAGAATTAACTCCCAAACCCTTTGCCCCGACCATGACTGGCGATCGTCAAGCAGGCATTTAACTGCTGCCGGAGCGCATCATGATCGAGGTTTTGGCCAATGAGAACTAGTTGATTTTTGCGATCGTTAGTTTTCCACTGATCATCATCCAAGGAAAACCGTTTACCACTCAAATGGAAGATATGCCGCTTAGGGCTTTCTTCAAACCAAAGAATCCCTTTAGCTCGGAATACGTTTTCTGGCAGTTGATTGTCGAGGAAGTACTGAAACTTTTTAATCGCAAAGGGGCGATCGCTTTGGAACGATAGGGATGTAAACCCATCCATTTCCAAGTGGTCGGAGTGGTGATGGTGGTGATGATGGTCATGATGCTCGTGATGTTCATGCTCACAATGCCCATGGTCATGATCGCAGTTGGAATGATCGTGATGATCGTGATGGTGTTCATGATCACCATGATCGTGTTCACAATGACCATGGTCGTGATCACAATTGGAATGATCATGGTGGTCATGGCTGTGGTCATGGCTGTGATCATGCTCGTGGCTGTGATCGTGGCTAGAACCATGGCTAGAACTGTGGCTGTGACCGGCGTGCTCTAACGCTTTGGGCTCAGTCTCAAAATACTTATCAGACTCAAATAGCCCCACGCTCAGCAGCAAAGACAGCGGCACATTCCCTTTGGTTGTGCGGAGAATGCGTGCGCCTTCCTTCATTTCCCGCACCCGCACTTCCAACAAATCCAAGTCTGCTGAATCGACGAGATCTGCTTTGTTCAGCAAGATGATATCGCCATAGGCCAGTTGGCTGTAAGCGGCTTGGCTGTTGAATAGATCAACACTGAAGTTTTCAGAATCGACAACGGTAATAATGGAATCCAGTCGGGTCAAATCCCGCAACTCACTCCCCAAAAACGTCAAAGCCACCGGGAGTGGGTCAGCTAAACCCGTCGTCTCCACCACGAGATAATCAATCTTGTCCGATCGCTCTAGCACTTTGTAAACTGCGTTAACCAAATCCTCGTTAATGGTGCAACAAATACAACCATTGCTGAGCTCCACCATCGTATTGTCTTCGTCCGTTTGGATAATTAACTCATTATCGATGCCAATCTCGCCAAACTCGTTGACCAATACCGCTGTCTTGACCCCCTGTTGATTGGACAAAATATGGTTGAGCAGGGTGGTTTTTCCACTCCCCAAAAATCCGGTGATGATGGTGACGGGCATCCCCGTTTTAGGCGTATCCATTTTGTCGAGAACAGCAACTGAAGACATGGCGAGTTTGCAGCAACAGAAAGTGGTTACACTGGAAAGATGCGCTTAATTAAAAATGCGCTTAAAGGCACGCTTGAGCGAAGGGTGGATTGGGCTCTTGAAGTCACCGCACCTTCTCACAATCTAGCTTACCTTAAACAACTAATCAGTTGTGAAAGTTCAAGGAAATGCCTGCAACGGATGTTCGGATCCAGTTCCCATTGGGAGCGCTGTTGGACGGGATCTTCGTTGGGTTGGCATTCTGCGATCGCTCAGGCTAGATCTCGTAGCTGATCGCTTCTGCCAAACGCTCCCCTGGGGTAGTTTTGCCATTGCTTGGCTACTGTCTGGTTTAGCGTTTAGCTACTGTCTGGTTTGGCTACTGTTTCGCTATTGTTTCGCTATTGCTGAGTTTCACCATGTCCCTGACCCTATACAACACCCTAACCCGTCGTAAAGAAGCCTTCCAACCCTTGGAACCGGGGACGGTGAAGATGTATTGCTGTGGGGTCACCGTTTATGATTATTGCCACCTGGGACATGCTCGATCGTATATTGCCTGGGATACGGTGCGGCGCTACTTGGAATGGCGGGGCTACCAAGTGCAGTATGTGCAAAATTTCACCGACATTGACGACAAAATCCTGCGGCGAGCCAGGAAAGAAGGATCCACCATGGATGCGGTGTCCGAAAAGTACATTGCAGCCTATTTTGAAGACATGGATCGGCTCAACATTCGCCGTGCTGACGACTATCCCCGTGCTACCCACACGATCGATGGAATTCAACGCCTGATCCATGAGCTAGAAACCAAAGGGGTTGCCTACGCCACCGATGGGGATGTTTACTACGCCGTGCGTTCCAAGGCCGACTATGGCAAGCTATCCGGTCGTAAGCTGGAGGACTTGGAAGCCGGAGCCAGTGGCCGTGTGGATGAGGAAACGGTGAAAAAGAAGGATCCCTTCGACTTTGCCCTGTGGAAAGCAGCAAAACCGGGTGAGCCCTCTTGGGAATCGCCCTGGGGGAAAGGTCGTCCCGGCTGGCATATCGAATGCTCGGCCATGGTGCGCGATCGTCTAGGGGATTCGATCGATATTCACGTGGGGGGCGGGGATCTAATTTTTCCGCACCACGAAAATGAAATCGCCCAGTCTGAAGCGGCCACCGGGCGACCCTTGGCGACTTACTGGTTACATAACGGCATGGTGAATGTCGGGGGCGAAAAAATGTCCAAGTCCCTGGGCAACTTCACGACCATCCGCGATTTGCTCGATAAAGGTGGCGTGGATCCCATGGTTATGCGTCTATTTGTTCTGGGTGCCCAGTACCGTAAACCGATCGACTTTACCGATGAGGCGATCACCGCCGCCAATAACGGGTGGAAAACGCTGAAGGAAGGTTTGCTATTTGGCTACGAAGTCGGCGCGAAATTAGGTTGGCAGGATATTTCTACGGCTTGGTCTAAGGACAGACTGGATCCCCAAGCGATCGAAGCCTTCCAAAGCGCCATGGACGATGACATCAATACCGCTGGGGCACTAGCCGTCATCTTCGATTTAGCGAAAAAATTGCAACGGGAAGCGAATCTCTTGGTACACCAAGGGCAGACCGAAAGTTCCCCAGATCAATTGAAAGGTCAATGGCACACGCTAGTCGCCCTGGCAGCGGTGTTGGGACTGGTGGCACAACCGACGGAAACCCATGAGGATCCGGAGTCAGGGCCTTCGGAGGCCGAGATCGAAGCGCTAATCGCCCAGCGATCGACCGCGAAGAAAGCCAAGAATTTCGCCGAAGCCGATCGGATCCGCAATGAGTTACAAGCCCAAGGGATTAGTTTGATTGATCAGCCGGGGGGGGTGACTCGTTGGCACCGTAATCCTTAAGTCCTCCTTTTTCCCCTGCATTTCCTCGATCGTCCGTCATTAATGGTGGTGCTACGTTTTTGTCCCAGGACATCCCATAGGATATCTCACAGGACATCCATGCCACATCAGACATCACATCAAACATCACATACAAACATCTATGCCAGATCAATTTGTTATGCCAGGGGAGCTTATCATGGGCGAACCAGCGATGATCGAACTAGAGAGGAGCTAGGAACGCTGCCGATCCCATGGGCGATGGTTGGGGGTGTTGGAGATTTTCAACACTTTGCTTCGGTTGTCAATGACTGAGCTAGCCAGTTCCTCTGAGGGTTAATAATTACCTTATGACTTGGACTATGCAGCGATAAAAACTGTGGAATACACAAGATTGGGCTATTTAAAATCGAGAAATCATACTTTATAAGTCGATTGAAATGGTTTTGATTAAATCATCAAATTTAAACCGAGTTCTATAGGACTTTTTCTGAATTATTAACCCAAAAAGTTGAACCCTTCTTGCTGGTACAGACTTAGATTCTATCGGCAGATACTTGTCTAGGGAAGGGTTTGGCGTAGAATATGGAGACTTCTCGCAGTCTTGACTCCATAGGTCACGCCTATTCAAGTCCTGGCTGAATTCATTGTCCTGTTTAAACTCATAGTTTGTTCAACTGCACTGTCAGAAAAAATTAAGCTATGAAACTTCCTCCAAGCCGAGTTTCTACCCACCTCGCCTAGGCGAGTTCACGATTAGAATTAAATTCCTGACAACTAATTTTTAATCGGAATTCCTTTGTCCGGGCACAACTGAAAATCGTTACCTCAGTGAGCGTCTACCACAGGCATGATTGCTGAACTTGAATCTCTGATCCAATCTATTGACTTACCCGTAGACTGGATAGGTCTACGATCGGTAAAAGAAACTACCACCACCCGGACGGTACGCGATGGCCTGCCAGACAGCAATGGCAGTACTTTGAGCTCTGGCGTGATGGTTGAAGTCTTGGTAAAAGGCCAAGTTGGCTATGCCGCTACCAATTCCTTACAGGCCGATCGCGTGCGAGCTGCCCTATGGGATGCCTACTACCAGGCGCTCGCGGCTAGTGAGTGGAACCTCCATCCCGTTCTGGTTACAGCCCGTCCAAAAGTCGTCGGGCAATATGTATCCCCTTTAAGCATCGACTTTGATGCCCTGGCTCCCAGTGAACTCTACGCAACCTTGACCCAAATTTGCGCCAAGCTGCGGGTGAGTGAACAGATCGTGCAAACCAGCGCAGCGGCCATGACGACGGAAACGGAATCCTGGTTTGTGAGTAGCAACGGATCCCAAGTTTATCAGCGTTTTTTTCGAGTGGGAACGGATTATGCTGCTACAGCCCAAGATGGATCCTGTGTGCAGCGTCGATCGGATCACGGTTGGTTTGCTCGCTGCTATCAGGGAGGATTCGAGTTTTTTATTGAAGATAACTTATGGCAACGGGTGCAAACCATTGGAGAACAGGCGGTTGAGTTACTCAGTGCAGAGGAATGCCCGACAGAAACAACAACACTGGTGTTAGCACCAGATCAAATGTTATTGCAAATCCATGAAAGTGTTGGACATCCGCTGGAACTCGATCGCATTCTGGGGGATGAGCGCAATTATGCAGGGGGCAGTTTTGTCAAACCGGAGGATTTTGGTCAGCTGATCTATGGATCGCCGTTGATGAATATTACGTTTGATCCGACGATCGCGGGTGAATATGCCAGCTACGCCTTTGATGATACGGGGGTGCCTGCGACGCGGGAATTTTTAATTCGCGATGGAATTTTGCAACGGGGATTGGGTAGCCTGGAAAGTCAGGATCGGTTAGGGGTGCCGGGGGTGGCCTGTGCGCGGGCCAGTACCTGGAACCGTCCCGCGATCGATCGCATGGCTAATCTCAATCTAGAACCTGGGCAAACGGCCTTTGCGGACATGATTGCCAGCATTGAACGGGGTGTGTATATGGAAGCAAACCGATCTTGGTCAATCGATGATCAGCGCCATAAATTTCAGTTCAGTTGTGAATATGCCAAACTAATTGAGAATGGACAATTCACAAAAACCCTGCGTAATCCCAACTATCGGGGCGTCACGCCACAATTTTGGAACAGCTTGGTGCAAGTGGGCGATCGGCAGTCTTGGCAAATGTATGGCACCCCAAGCTGTGGCAAAGGTGAACCCAATCAAATCATTTCCGTCGGCCATGGTTCCCCGGTGGCGGCATTTGCAAATGTTGAGGTGTTTGGAGGAGGCGCATGAATTTAGTGATGCCCCAGCGACTAACGTCGCGGCAGTCTATTAATCTTTCGCACAGTTTAGAAATCGCTTTTCAGCAGGTGGTTGACTATCTCAACAACCAGCGGCGAAGCCACGAACAATTTACCCTGACGCTGATTGCAGAAAAAAGTCAATTTACACGCTTTAACCAAGCCAAAGTTCGGCAAACAGGGCAGGTTGAAGACGCCGTTCTACGCTTAATGTGGATTGCGAATCAACGGAGTAGCTATCGAGAATTTCCGTTAACTGGCGATTGGCTCACCGATCGCCAAATACTGGCAGAGGCACTCAAGTTTTTGCGTTGGGAATTACCCCAATTGCCTGAAAATCCTTACTTGGTGCTCCCCCAGGGCGATCGTCACAGCCATGAAGTGCACGTTGGCTCTCTCCTGCCCGCGCAAACCCTCATGACGGAAGTGTTATCCGCCGTTGCTGATGTGGACTTTGCCGGGATCTATGCTGGAGGGCTGATGGTACGGGCCTATGCCGATTCCCAGGGGCAATTTCACTGGTTCGCGACGGAAACCTTTTCCCTGGATTACTCGTTCTTTGCGGGGACGGGAATGGCCGTCAAAGGAACGTTCGCAGGGCGCGATTGGGATCAAGCCGCCTACTGGGACACCATTCAAAACTCTCGACGGCAACTCCAACGACTCTCCTGCGATCCCCGACGGCTCGATCGCGGGCAGTATCGCACTTACCTGGCTCCTGCGGCGATCGCCGAAATGGTCTACATGATGTCCTGGGGGGGCGTGAGTGAAGCGGATATCCAACAGGGCAATAGTTGCTTCGGGATCATGCGCAGTGGTGAAAAACAACTATCGCCGAAATTTTCACTGAGCGAGAATTTCTCCCACGGTTCGGTGCCTCGCTTTAACGAGTTTGGGGAAATTGCACCAGCGGTTCTCCCGATTATTCAGCATGGGGTATTAAAAAACACGCTGATTTCCGCCAAAACCGCTAAGGAATATCAATTGGTTGCCAATGGAGCGGCGGAAGGTGAGAATCTACGATCGCCGGATATTGCACCGGGAGACTTAGCGGAGGATCAAATTCTCTCAGCGCTGGATACGGGCTTGTATGTTTCCAATTTGCATTACCTCAACTGGAGCGATCGGCCCACGGGTCGGATGACGGGGATGACCCGCTATGCCTGCTTCTGGGTAGAAGATGGGGAACTGGTCGCGCCGATCGAAAATCTGCGTT
Source organism: Alkalinema sp. FACHB-956 (assembly GCF_014697025.1). NCBI lineage: Bacteria > Bacillati > Cyanobacteriota > Cyanophyceae > Leptolyngbyales > Leptolyngbyaceae > Alkalinema > Alkalinema sp. FACHB-956. The sequence continues at coordinate 343,763 of NZ_JACJRC010000002.1, forward strand.
TTGACGATAGTTTTTATACATTTTGGGGAGAGAATTTGCTGGCGCTGACAGCCCATCAGGTCTACATTCCCGATGTGGGCACCTATGGCCATCGCGCCCTGGGCGGCATCTGGGCACCGGGCATGTTGATTGAAGATTTGACCTATACCCTGTAGGAAAAAATACCCTGTAGGAGGGCAATATCCTGGTCAGCAGTACCCTGGCCAGACAGCCCCCGACAAGAAGCCATACAGAACCCAAAAGAAAAAGGACTGGAAGCATGACCTTCCAAGTCCTTTAAGTACAGTGAAAACCACCGGTTATAAGCTGCTGAACGACGTTACATCGCTTGTATAGATCGTGTACTATCGCGTTTACGCAGCTTTTAATGCTGTTGTGACTCACAGAACTGAGCCATCGGGTTGACTACTGAGGTGAGCCTGTTCGCGCACTGACCTGTTCGCGCACTGGCCTGTTCGCGCACTGACCTGTTCGCCCAGTGGAAACCTTCGGGGAGCATTCTAATCGCCCCCTTCTGGCGCAAATCTCTCCAAGCCTGAACCCGTCCGTTTGAGGCGCTGTCCAAGCTGATCCCTGGGTCAGCCGCCTGCGATCGCGGGGACAATGCTGACTTCATCGCCATCGTTCAGAGCGGTTTCTTCGTTTTCCATGAAGCGAATATCTTCGCTATTCAGGTAGAAGTTGACAAAGCGGCGCAGTTTGCCACTGTCATCGCAGAGGCGAGCCTTGATGCCGGGATGCTTGTTCTCCAGTTCATCAACCAACTGAGCGATCGTGCCAGCATCACATTCGATCGCGGCTTGGTCGCCAACAAACTTTTGCAAAGGGGTGGGAATTAGAACCTTAATTGCCATGTCTCGGAAATTTACTGCTAGGAAGGATAGATGGACAAACTTAGATTCTGGGATCCATTGCAGTCCCCCAGAATCTGAAACTCAATCTTTAAACTTACACCAGAACTTGCTGCCACTCTAAACGATCCAGGGTGCGAGAGCGTTCCAGAGCGCGCTCAAAGCTATCCAACTTGGGCTCGATCGTCAGGGGCTCGCCGATGTAACCTTGAACCGCTTCTTGGGTCTTGAGGCCATTGCCCGTAATGTAGGCGACGGTAACTTCTTCGGGATCAATTTTGCCCGCTTCCACCAGCTTTTTCAGCGTGGCGATCGTGGTGCCACCCGCCGTTTCCGTAAAGATGCCTTCCGTTTCTGCCAGCAGCTTGATCCCTTCGACGATTTCCGCATCGGTCACCGACTCAATGTTGCCATTGGTCTTCTTGGCGATGTCGAGGGCATAGACGCCGTCCGCCGGGTTGCCGATGGCAATGGACTTGGCGATCGTGTTGGGCTTAACGGGGGAAATAAAGTCACGGTTTTCCTGGAAGGCGCTGGCAATGGGGGAGCAGCCTTCTGCTTGAGCCCCACTGAAACGGACGTGCTTATCTTCCACCAGACCCACTTCCACAAATTCGCGGAAGCCTTTGTAAATCTTGGTGTAGAGGGAGCCAGAGGCCAACGGAGCCACAATGTGGTCAGGCAGTTGCCAACCCAGTTGCTCGATTACTTCGTAGCCCAAGGTCTTGGAACCTTCGGAGTAGTAGGGGCGCAGGTTGATGTTGACAAAGCCCCAACCGTGGGTGTTGGCGACTTCCGAGCAGAGACGGTTGACTTGGTCGTAGTTGCCATGCACCGCCATAACAGTGGGGTTATAAATCAGGGTTCCGAGAACCTTTCCAGCTTCCAGATCCGAGGGAATAAAGACGCAGCAGTCCAGCCCTGCGTGGGCCGCGATCGCGGCGGTGGAGTTGGCTAAGTTCCCGGTGCTGGCACAGGAAACAGTGGTAAAGCCCAATTCGCGTGCCCGGGAGAGCGCCACAGAAACCACCCGATCCTTGAAGCTTAGGGTGGGCATGTTGACCGCATCGTTCTTGATGTAAAGCTTCTTCAAACCTAGGCGACGGGCCAGACGGTTGGCTTCCAGCAAGGGGGTCATGCCGGTACCCACATCAATGTAGTTATCAGTCGCCACAGGCAGGAATGCCCGGTAACGCCAGATGGAGTTCGGCCCCGCCTCGATCGTTTCACGGCTGACAGTTTGCTTCAGCTTTTCGTAGTCATACTTCACTTCCAACGGCCCAAAGCACAGTTCGCAGACGTGAATAGCTTTAGCTTCGTATTCCGCACCGCACTCCTTACACTTCAGGGATTCAAAGGCGGCGGTGAAATTTTGAGTATTGTTCAGAGAAACGGCGGCGGTCATGGCTTAAAACTCCCGTTAGGTAAGGGCTTTGCGGTTTTTCACTGTATTTGAGAATTGATGGTATCACGGGGTTTTTACGCACGTCAAACATAGCCGACTTTTTTAGTCGGGATTGCTGCGCAGTGAGGCTTAGCCTCCACTCACTGGTGGGATCAGGACAACTTCGTCACCCTCCTGAAGCAGGGTTTCTGCGGGGACAAAGGCGAAGTTGACACCAAATTGGGTGAGGTTGCGCCAAGCTTCTAATTGCGGCTGCTCCGCCAGAATGCGATCGAAGACATGGCCCACGGTGCTGCCCAAGGGCATTTGCCAATGCAGTTCAGGGCAGCCATAGACCTCTTGATACACGGCGAAAAGTTTAACGGTGATGTGAAGCATAGTTTCTGCGGCTTGAGCGGGGTGAATTTCTAGCGGAATGAATTTCTAGCGGAATGAATTTCTAGCGGAATGAATTTCTAGCGGAATGAATTTCCAGCTAATGGGGTTCGCAACGATCAATTTCAGGCATAATCAACCTTCTGCTACTCCATAGAAGCGTTCAATGGAAGTCCTCTATGTCATTGTCGAATGTCATGGTCATGGTCGAATGTCATGGTCGGGGCTATCAGGCTTGCCGGGGATAGGTCGGGGATCGCAAGATTGTCAGGAATAGCAAGGCTGAACTGAGATGGCAGCCCCCCAGTTTCTCCACAGTTTTCTGTAGTGACATCCAAGATCGTCGGAGGTATCGGAAGTAGAATGACTAGAGGTAGTGCCCTAACCTGCTGATCGATTAATCCTCTGCGTTGCGCGAAAGTTGCCGATCGGATTTTTTGAATCCGTCCTCCTCCTGAGTTCCAGAGTGCTCCTTCCCTATGATTTATTGTTTGAATCCTGACTGTAAACAACCGCTCAATCCCGATGGCATCGAACAGTGCGAAAGCTGTGGTAAAAAGCTGGTGCCTTTGCTGCGGGCCCGCTACCGGATCTTGCGCACCCTAGGGCAAGGTGGATTTGGTAAGACCTTTTTGGCAGTGGATGAGGATCGGCTCAAAGCAAAATGCGTCATTAAGCAGTTTTCTCCCCAATTGAAGGGCACTAAGGCGCTGGAAAAGGCAATTCAGCTATTTGAACAGGAGGCGATGCGCCTTTACGAATTGGGGGAACATCCTCACATTCCTGCCCTCTTGGCCTACTTTGAGCAGGATAGTCGGTTGTATCTAGTCCAGCAGTTTATCGAAGGGCCAACGCTGGCCCAGGAATTGGCTAAAACCGGGTGCTTTGGGGAGCAGAAGATTCGGGAAGTTCTGGCGGGTTTGTTGCCTATCTTAAAATTTGTCCACGATCGCAATGTCATCCACCGGGACATTACCCCAGCCAACATCATTCGCCGCAAGTTAGACCATCGCTTGGTTCTCATTGACTTTGGGGTGGCCAAGTTATTGCAGGAAAGTGGGACCTCTATCCAACCGGGAACCAAAATTGGCACCGAAGGCTACGCCCCGATCGAACAATTACGCAGTGGCTGTGCCTATCCCGCCAGTGATATTTACAGTCTGGGGGCCACTTGTCTGTACCTCATGACCCAAACTAAGCCGGAGGAACTCTACGATCCCTTGCGGGGGAGATGGCTCTGGCGCGAGAATTTGCAACAGCGGGGCGTTACGTTTACGGATGGGATTGGACGCATCCTCGATCGCATGTTGAAGGATTTGGTCAGCGAACGCTATCAATCCGCCGCAGAAGTCATGCAAGATTTGCGGGTGGCACTTTCCCAGCCTTTAATCCATCCTGAGAAACAGCCCGCAGCTCCCCCCTCATCCTCAAATGTGACGCAGTTGCCCCTGTCCCAGCAATCTTCAGGGGGGGGGCAAGCTTCCGAAGATTTTCTCTCGGATAACATTAGCGATCTGCCCACCACTGGGTTTCGAGCCCATCCCCTCAGTGGTTCCCCGTCTGCCCAGTCCAAGTCTGCCCAGCCCCGATCGACCGGAGGGACGAGCACCCCACCCTCTGCGCCCCGCAACAGTAGTATCCCGCCCTCCACGCCCCCTTCTGTCCCTCCCAGTCGGCCTTCTGGGTCGCTCAAAACACCCCAATCTTTACCAGAGCGTTTTTCCAATGCCCAAGCATTTTCTGGGGGGCGGGCAACCGGTGGCGATCCGGACTCACTGTGCATTAATGTGCTGAAGGGTCACTCTTCCTGGATTTTGGCCCTCGCTGCCAGTCCGAATGGACAAGTGTTGGTCAGTGCAGGACTGGACGATCGCATTATCGTATGGGATTTGGTCAGCGGTAACCAATTGATGGTCTTGGAAGGGCATCACAAGCCTGTGAATGGATTGGCCTTTACTCCGGATGGCAAAACGATCGTCAGTTGCAGTGATGACACCACCATTAAGCTGTGGGAATTATCGACGGGACGGCTGTTGCGCGTCTTAAAGGGTCATATTCGGGATGTCACTTCCGTCGCAGTCAGTCCCGATGGGCAATTTATTGCCAGTGGTTCTGAAGATCGCACCGTCTGCATTTGGCGCTTGAGTACGGGGGAACTGCTGCGGAGTTTTCCGGGGGTTTCAGGGATGGTGAAGTCCGTTTGCATTAGCGCCAATGGACAATTTATTGCCAGCGGGGGATTGGACAATCAAATCAAAATCTGGAATTTAAATGCAGGTACGCTGGTGCAAAACCTGACGGGACATGTGAACTCGGTCATGTCTGTGGCAATGAGTGAGAATGGGCGGTTTTTAGCCAGCGGGAGTAAAGACCGAACCATTAAGGTTTGGAATACGCAAACGGGGGAGTTAATTCGATCGCTGCAAGGCAACATGGACACTGTGAACGAAGTGGCCATGAGTCCCGATGGGCGATTTTTAATCAGTGGCAGTAGTGATAAAAGTGTGCGGGTGTGGCGATTATCCACAGGGGATCCTGTGGTGACGTTGATGGAGCACACAAGTCCGGTCAATGCCATTGCCATTAGCCCCAATCAACGCTGGTTTGCCTCGGCGGGGTCGGATAGTACGGTGCGGATTTGGTCAATGAAGTTTTAGGATGAAGGCAGCAACGATCGCGATTCCTGACCCAAATACCTGGTGGGACATGGTATGGATACGGCCCATTCGTTTGACTACCTTTACCGTCGCGCTGGCTATCGAGCTTGGAATCGGGACTATCGCCAGCAACAGATTCTACGATCGCAGCAGGGATTTGCCCAGGATTCCGATCCGGAGTCCCCAACGGTTTTTGTGCCGCCGATCGAGTGTCAAGGTTGCATCCACTACCACGGGGTGGCCTACGGAATGAACCGGGCGCAGCGATCGCTTTGGGCTAATACCACCCCGTTCTAATGCAGCAGGATTTTAACAGTGGGCATCGATCGTTTAGATAGATCCCTCTCTATCGATCGTTGAGTGCTATATCAGCGATGTAGAAAGGGTCGTTTAATTCTATCAACTAAAATTAACGATCGCAGTACATGATACTGACATCGACGCATGAATCTGATAAGTATTGTAAGTATTGAGGCAAGCTTTGTAGTACAAATGCTTCGTTTTGGTACTCACAGAAGGCTACTCCTATCAATTGATACCTATGGCATATACACTCCGATCGAAGTGAAATTGCAAAGTTGCACTTATAATTGTCGCAGCAGTCAATAACAGCATCGTTTTTAAACCATTCGATCAGAATGCTAGTTTTAGTAAAAACAGAGTCAAGATAGAGTAATCACATCAAGACATTCATTAAATTCATCGTCTTAAAGTCAGTACTGGAAATAGAATAATGCTTTTGAACATCAAGGGTAAAGGATACAAAACTAGACTGCTTAATCCCATTGACGAACTCTATGACAGACTCCTGCATGTAAAAACCTTTGGTCTCGCACAATACAACAGTAATGTCGATCATCCTCACTGGACTTGTGATTACGTTCCAACACCCTATCGCCATCTTTTCCTATTGTTGCGACTAGCAAACATTGACCATAATACCGTTTTAATCGATTTTGGATGTGGCCTAGGTCGTGCATTATTTGCTGCCCATCATCTTGGCGCAAAACAATGCATTGGGGTCGAATTTGACAGCGAACTTTGCAAGGCTGCTGAAAATAACATCCTTCGCTCAAGAACCCCATCGAAAATCGAGGTGCACTGCCTTGATGCTGCTCAATTTATGATTCCAAAGGAGGCCAATTTACTCTTTTTCTTTAACCCCTTTGGGATTGGCACAATGCGATCGGTGGTCAGCAATATCATCACATCCCTAAATAGAAATCCAAGAAGTATCCAAATTATTTATTTGAATCCAATTAAGCGAGAAGCATTTTCAGAATCTCCCTTTTTTAAACTAGAAAAAACCTTGCCAGAAGTCCCTGGAAAGCGCTATGCAGCAGATTTTTGGACCGCATCTAAAGATTAGGGCAATCTAGCCCCGTGCTTCACCTGCGAGTAGCCCAGCACCCAACATTCCATTGCCCTGAAGATACATTGAGGAATCGCAGAATAATCAACCCTGGAATACATCAAGCGCGATCGAACTTTCCCGATCGCGCCTGCATAAATGACTACCGCACCAGCGAGCCGACCCTAGGGAGTCGTCAGCACTTCATAACTGCGGACTTCGATTTCCTTACCGCCGTAACCAATGTTGCAATTGCTGGCCACCACCTTACCGGGATGCACTCCATTCTGGTAACCCGCCCGGCAGATGTATAAACTCCGTCCGGGTTCTTGGCCACCGAGTACTGCACCGCCTGGAACCTGGCCGCCGGATGCCGCCACCCACCGCAGCGATCGTTGCCCCGGATTCGTCAGCACTTCGTAATTGCGGATTTCGATTTCCCGTCCGCCGTAGCTGATATTGCAATTGCTGGCCACCACCTTACCGGGATGGACTCCATTTTGATAACCCGCCCGACAGATGTATAAACTCCGTCCGGGTTCCTGGCCACCCAACACCGCACCGCCCGGAACCTGGCCACCGGAAGCTGCCACCCATTGCAATGCCGCTGGTTGGGGCGTAGGGGTGGGGGTGGGATTACCGGCCACCGTGCAACCCGCTTCGCCCGGTTGCTTCATAAACACTTGGCGGTAGGCGTTGCAATCCCGTGCCAGCACCATGCCATTGGGCCATTGGTTATCCCCATCCAACGTGCGAATAAAGCCCAGCATGACATTGGCTGTTTGCAAGCGCGCCGGACTGCCCAAATCGCTCATCAACCGGTTAATTTCCCCCTGCCCCAGCATGATCAACTTACTCATCGTCATCGTGTTGTAAGCCGCAGCCATGACTTGAGGGTTAAAGGATTCGCTGGGATTGGTGTAACCCGGATCGCTAATTTTCAGGTATTTCGAGTTAAACGCTTTCAGATTCGTGTTTTCCCCAGCACCACTACCCAGGACTTGGTCAAAGTACTTGTCAGGACTCGTCAGGTATTGTTTGAGTTCCTGTTTCGTCATGCCGATCGAGGCTTTCAGCATGGTGTTCAGTAAATCTTCCTTGAGTTGCCGAATCGGTTGTAACAGAAAATCCGGTGTGATTGCAGCCACGATGTCACTAATTGCACCCGCTGTGAGTCCGACAAAATCCGGTGCGCCGGACATCGACAGCAGATGATCCGTCACGTAGCGTTGCAACACATCCTCCGCCCGTTGCGTATCCGCCGATCGACCAGAATTGAAAAACAACGCTTTAGCCACTTCGTGACTGACTCCCGGCCAAGCCCGCAGCCCACTGTCAATGTCATCCCGCCAAGCTTCCTTATAGGTCGTTGGAATGGCATTTGCGGTCATGTAAGCCGCTTTCTGCGCCAGGAGAATCGTCTTGGAACAGGTGAAGTCCGTCAATCTGCAATTGTCGATCCGGCGATCGTAGTCGGCCTTAGTGGCGTAGTAGCCATCAATTTCCCGTTGCAGTTTCGCCCGCATGGTGGAATAAATCCGAGGCACCGAAAATTTCGTTCCCCCGCCGTCATTGCGTAACAATTGACCATCCAGCACCGTCCCCGGACGGGCATCGATCATATTGCTGTAAATAAAATCGGAAACGCCATCGATACTGGCATTAAAAAAGTTCGCATCCAGCGCTCTAGAATCCAGGCGCTTATCGGTATACCCTTCCACAACAATATGTTTAATGGCGTTGGCAGGGCCTTTAGGCGGTTCGATGACAAAGGGAGCACCGGAAAAGTTATTGACAAAGGTGTGGCCATACATGTCCCCCGCCGCGTGGGTCAGGTAACCCACCGTGAAGGCACGAATGGCGGGGGTGTTCGCCGCATTAGCGCGATCCCAGAGGTACTGGAGCCAAGCGTTGGAACCGCCTGCAATCCCCGTGTCCTGATCTGAGGGGTGAATCACCTGCTGTCCAGTCAGGATATCGGGGTAGGCATCGGGGCCAAGAATCCCTGCACGGTATTGCGGGGCATTGCTGCGCAGGGCGGCCAGGATGGTCGGGTCTACGGTATAGGTCCCGATCGTGCCGGTGATTTCGCCTTTTTCGTAGTCCACGCGGGGAATGGTGACTTTGCCATCATCGAGGGCATCGTTGAGGGCTTGCTGACCCAGGTAGACGTGGGTAGTGGGTTTCCAAGCCAGTGCCTGGGAAGGCTGCCAAAACAGCGCTAACCCGATCGCCACTAGGCTCGTTAACCAAAGTTTGAAGGGGAATTGAAATAAAGATTGCAGAACGTTGCGAATTTTCTGGAGAAGTTGATTCCAGACTGTATAGAGCGATCGCACCATGATTAATCCTTGATTGATCGTCAAAGTTTGACTCACGGTAACGCAGCGATTGGATGCTCTCAATAGATGTCATATAAATTTAATTTCTGGGTGTCATTCATTCGTAGTTATATTAAGATAATCATTATCATTATCATTCTCACTAGTATTTGTTTTGTATCCACTGAACCGATGGATCGTACTCCCCCAGGAAACAGAAGTTTCCAACTAACTCCTCAGGTACAACACTCAATGGAGCATTTTGAATTTTTAATTTAAAATTACTCATTAAAAAATTATTCATTAAATACAACGTCCTCATAGATTTGTTCAATCTGGCAGGTAAAATTAACACTGGTTAGCTCCATCGTGTCTCCCTTTTGATAATTAATAATCCGCCAGTCTCCGGTTTCAGTTTTGCGGAATAGTTCGATCTCAATCCCATCCACGCTGACTAAAACATATTCTTGCAAGCAGGGATTACGACGATACATTTTGAACTTTTGACCGCGATCATAGGCTTCTGTACCCGGCGACAACACCTCAACGATCAGACAAGGATAGGTGATGTATTGGGTTGTAGTCTGATCCCGATCGTCACAGGTCACGCTGATATCAGGATAGACATACTTAGCCGCTCCTACAATACTGACCCGGCAATCAGAATTCAGCGTTCTACAGCCGCTTCCTCTCAGATGGGCTTTCAGTAGAGCCAGAAAATTTCCAGCAATATTCCCATGATCGATCGTGCCGCCACTCATTGCATAAACTTTACCGTCGATATATTCATGGCGTTCGAATTGCTGTTCCTCCCATGCAAAGTACTCTTCTGGAGTGAGCTGCGGAAAATGGTCTTTTGAAGCAATCATATCAATCTCCCAATAGCAACTAAAATGCAAGTGCCGCCTTTGGATTAGCCAAGATTAGATTGGCCAATAGATTAGCCAAAAAAGCATGAATGATTTAGCGACTGCCCCCTCGATGAATCACATCTATCCGTAATTCCCTTTGCCATACCGTTATACTAATTTTAGCGGTAAATCCCGTAATACCCATTGATCGATCGCTGCTTGAAAGCAGAGTTGACTCCCCTTAACTAATAAGCCTCAACTAATAAGCCTCAACTAATAAGATTGACAAAAGAGACTCCGATCGGCTTTCTCGGGAACCAGCACTTGCAATGCACCAGGAACAACCTCAAAGCGCAACGGCGTGCGTCCGATAAAATCACCATCCACTTGAACGGGTAAATGCTTTTTGCCTTGAATTTCAATGCGAGTGGCGTGATAATACTCCACCTTGGGATCCCGATTGTAGTTACGGGTGAAGATGGAAAATAGCCGCAGCGGTGCAACCATCATACTGTGGCCTTTGATGACGCATACATCTAGCAATCCATCATCCACAACCGCATGGGCTGTCATTTTAACCACCCCTCCGTATAACTGACTGTTGCCGATCACAATCATCAAAATGCGGCCCCGAATTCGCCTGCCATCAATTCTCAGTAAGGTCCGTACCCCTCGGAATTGGAACCCTGTGTGTAGTGCCTGCTTAAGATACGCGATCGCGCCCAAGCGTTTTTTCTCGTGGGGTTTAATGGTTTCCGTCACCGCCGCATCAAAACCCACCCCCGCCATCAGCAAAAAGTAACGATCGCCCGCCCGTCCCACATCGATCGTCCGCACTTGGGCGGTTGCTAATCCCTGGGCTGCTCCTAGCACATCCATGGGCAAACCCATTTCCCTCGCCCAGATGTTGACCGTTCCAATGGGTAATACCCCTAGCGCAGTCTGAGTATTGACCAATCCATTCATCACTTCATTGACCGTTCCATCTCCCCCCGCCGCGATCGCGATGTCGTAACCCTGTTCAGCGGCTTGCTGGGCGATTTGGGTGGCGTGTCCGGCAAATTGCGTGGGGGCTAGGTCCACCTGCCAACCGGAGCGGCTCCACAACTCGATCGCCGCTGGTAGATGCTTTTGCAGAAACTGAGCCTGCCCCGCGTGGGGATTGAAAATACACAGAACTTTTGGCTTCATGGAAGGATTCATTGGGCGATCGTGGGTTGTTAGGGTCGGAATCGGTAACAGGGTCTAGGACTGACGTTCTTCGATCGTACCTTCTGCTTCCAGAACGATCGCCTGCAATTGCGCGATCGTGGTGGCGTTGGCCTGTTCCCACAGCCCCCGCTGGTGGGCCTCCAGTAACCGTTCTGCCATATCTCGCAATGCCCAGGGGTTATGCTGCTGCACAAAGGTTTGCACCGTGGGATCGAGGACGTAGGCTTGGGCAACGCCTTGGTACATGTGGTCTTCCACGCAGCGAGCCGTAGCATCGTAGGCAAATAAATAATCCACCGTCGCTGCCATTTCAAAGGCTCCCTTGTAGCCGTGGCGCATCGCTCCAGCGATCCACTTGGGATTCACCACCCGCGATCGATAGACCTTAGCAATTTCCTCCTGGAGGGTGCGAATGCGCGGTCGTTCCGGCAGGGCATGGTCGCCGAAATAGGTTTGGGGTTGGCGACCTTGGACGGTGCGCACGGCAGCAGTCAGTCCGCCCTGGAATTGGTAGTAATCATCGGAATCCAAGAGATCATGTTCGCGATTATCTTGGTTGTGCAGGACGATTTCTAATTGTTGTAACCGTTGCGTGAAGGCTTCCGGCGCAGACTGCCCGATCGCGGCTCCGGTGTAGGCGTAGCTGCTCCAGTTAATATAAGCTTGGGCCAGGTCGGCATCGGTCGTCCAGTTCTGTGCTTCGATCACTCCCTGTAAACCCGCACCATAGGCCCCCGGTTTTGAGCCGAAAATGCGATACTGCGATCGCTCGATCGCTTGGTCTTCCGGTAAACCCTGGGCTTGCCACGCGATCGACTCCTGCCGACAACGGGCTGCAAGGGGGTTATCCTCTGCCGGTTCATCCAACGCAGCCACCTTGGCCACAGCTTGGTCAAACAAATCAATTAGATTAGGAAACGCATCCCGGAAAAATCCAGAAATCCTTAAGGTGACATCGACGCGAGGTCGATCGAGAATGCTGAGGGGAATGATTTCAAAATCCACCACTCGGCGCGAAGACCCATCCCAAATCGGTTGTACACCCAACAACGCCAACGCCTCCGCCAAATCATCGCCCCCCGTGCGCATCGTAGAGGTGCCCCAAATCGAGAGTCCCAGGGTTTTCGGATAATCCCCATTCTCCTGGGTGTAGCGTTCAATCAGGGCTTCCGCAGCACGGCGACCCACATCCCAAGCACTTTCGGTGGGGATGGCGCGAATATCCACCGAATAGAAATTACGCCCCGTCGGCAGCACCTCTGGACGGCCTCGGGTGGGAGCACCGGAGGGAGCCGCTGGAACATACCCGCCGGATAACCCATGGAGTAACCCTGTAATTTCCTGAGTGGTTGCTTGCAAGTTGGGTAGTAACGTATTCACAATCCAGTGCAGTTCCTGCTGAAGGGCCTGGATTCGCGATTCTGAAAGTCCTGTTACAGGAAGATTAGGGGGATTTAGGAAGCTCGAAGGATTGTCAAGTCCCCCTTTAAAAGGGGGATTTAGGGGGATCGATCCCTCTAGGATCAACGCTAACGATTCAGATACTGATGAATCTAGCAATCGATCGACCAATCGGATTGCTTCTGCTTCGATCGCTGCGATCCCATCGCCTACCTTACGCCAAGTGCTTTTGCCTTCCCGATCGCCCGTGGATTGACTGGATTGGCTGGATTGACTGGGTAAAGCCTGAACAAACGGTTCCGCCGGATCTGCCGTCAGCGGATCGAACTCTAAATTCCAAGCTTCCGCGATCGCGCGGGTTAATCCCATGCGACCCGGTTGGGGATGGCGGGCGATCGCAATGATTAGATCCCGCAGTTGAGTGCCCTCGGGACATTGCCCAAAAATATGTAACCCATCGCGAATTTGGGCATCCTTCAGTTCACACAAATTACGATCGAGACTAGTCAAGACCGTTTCTTCAAAATCATTACCGGCTGCAATCTCGATCGCAGGCAATTGCCAATCCCGATCGAGATGTTCTTGGGTAAGCAATTCTGTAATTTTTTCGCTAATTAAACCCATTCGGCCAGGGTTGAGATTAATCGCCTCATAGTATTCATCCACCAGATTCTCTAACTGTTGCAAGTTGCCGTACAGCTCCGCGCGAGTCATGGGAGGCGTCAGGTGATCAATAATCACTGCTTGGGCGCGGCGCTTCGACTGGGAACCTTCACCGGGATCATTGACGATAAAGGGATAGAAATGGGGCAGGGCACCCAACGCCACTTCGGGATAACACTGCTCCGAGAGCGCAACACTTTTTCCGGGAAGCCATTCCAAATTGCCATGTTTACCCACATGGACGATCGCGTGACTGCCAAACTGCGATCGCACCCAACTGTAAAACGCTAAATATTCCAGTGTGGGTTCCAAGTCCGGCGCGTGGTAATTCAAAGCCGGATCGTGATCGTAGCCCCGCGAAGGTTGAACCCCCACAAAGACATTCCCCAGGCAAATCCCCGCGATCGGAAAAGCCTGCGATCGTCCATGGGTTTCCCCCGATTCATGACCATTCCAGCGTTGTTGAATTTGTTGCTGGACAATTTCTGGTAAATCTGAAAATTCCCTATTGAAGCAATCTCGATCGTAGAATAAATCATGGGATATAACAGTTTGACTTTCTGGATCGTTCGTGAATCCTTGGGTCAATCGCCGAATCAATTCATCGCTCGTTTGCGGGACATCCTCGATCGTGTAACCCGCCTTTTGTAAGGCTTTCAGAATTTCCACACAACTGGCGGGCGTATCTAACCCCACACCATTGGCTAGCCGACCATTGCGGGTGGGATAGTTGGCCAGCACTAAGGCAATTTTACGATCGGCGATCGGCGTTTGCCGCAGTCGCACCCAATTCGCCGCCAAATCCGCCACAAACTTCACCCGATCGGCAATCGGCTCATAGCCCACCACTTCCGTTTGTAACTGCGGATGCTGGGTTTGCACCGCCTTAAAGGAAATAGCACGAGTGATAATCCGGCCATCCACCTCCGGCAGCGCCACATTCATCGCCACATCCCGAGGCGACAACCCCCGCACCTGCGATCGCCATTGTTCCGCCGTCCCGCCACTAAAAATCACTTGAAAAATCGGCACATCTAACCGTTGCCAAAGGGTTTCCCCCAGATCGGGCTCGAAGTCTGGTTGCGCTTGCCCAATCCCCAGGGGGGAAATCAGGGAAAAACTGGTCGTGTTCAGCAGGACTTGCAGACCAGGTTGCTCCTTGGGTTGAAATTCTGCCAATAAGTCCGCCGCCACATCCGGATCCCGTAGGGAGGAGACAAACACGGGAACTGGGGTTAACTGCCGATCGCGCAATGCCTCACACAACGCCGCGATCGGAGCCGTATTGCCCGCTAAATAATGGGCTCGGTAGAACAAAATACCGACCTTGGGCCAGGAGAGCGGCGTCGGTTCGCAGGGGTAGTAGCCCACCTTGGGCACTGGCTGGGGCGACACCACGGGATAGCTGCGGCCCAGGCAGTGGTTAGCCAGATCCAGCAGCCCATTCTTGACATTCTCCAGTCCCCCTTCCGTCCAATAGCGCCAACAGCGATTCACCACCGGGAGCGGCAGGGTCGATCGGCTCATCAGCGCGGGGTCGGGTTTATCATCTCCGGGCAACAAAATTAAATGGGTGCCCCTGCGTTGGCTCAGTTCCTGCAAGACCTCCAAGCCGTAGCCCCAGTAGGCCACGCCCCCCAACAGCCGCACCACGACGATTTTTGCCTCTTCCAACACCGTTTCAGCATAGGTATCGATCGTCAACTGCTGCTGGAGATTCAGCAAATTCACCGCTCGGATGGCAGGAAAGTCCGAGGGCAACTGGGAACAAGCCTGGGCCAGGGCTTGGATTTCGGTATCCGCAGCCGTGAGAAAGACGATCGGCGCTGGCTGCTGCTCAATGACAACAACTCCCTCTTGCCCAGGATTCCACCCCCCTGGAATAGCCGCAATGCGATGCATAACCTTCGCCTCCCCCAACAATAAACCTGTTCTACCCTAACGTGGGATCGGCTGCGATCGCTGTGCTTGATCTTAGGTTTCACCCAAGTCAATGACAGGTTTTCCCAAAAAGATTGGTATTTTGCTTTACAATGTGTGACGATTAAAAAGTAAGCATTTCTTCCTTAAATCTATTAAAAGATTCCAAGGGAGCCATCTTTCTGCGCTAAATCTAGTTAGGCTAGTAACTAGAACACCATAAATACGAAAGCTTAAATCCTGACTGTAGACCAGTTTCACTGATTTCTGGCCACCTTGTATCTCCTAACTTGTATCGAAATTTTATTTGGCCTATGAGTTCCTGGCGAACTGCCCCTATCCCCCACCTTTCTCCCCAAATGGGAGAAGAGAGCCGGAATTAAAAGTCCCTCGCCCCCAATGGGAGAGGGATTTAGAGTGAGGGAAAGTTTGCGTTACTCAAAATTCTATAAAGCTACGTTTGGTTTGTTTTTGTCAGGCTCCTAACAGGTAGATAAATTCTTCCTATCTGGGATGTGTCCTAAGGCATTCTTAGGATTTGGCAGATAGCCCATTCCGCGATCGTGAGTCGTTTGATCCCTGGTGGATGGATGCCCTGCGCACCCTCTCCTTTCGTTGTTATAGGCGCGTATGTCATCGAGTTCCTTCGAGGAAGAATTACGACAACAGGTTGAGCAGGAGCGGCTGATCAATCAAGTCACCACGTTAATTCGCCAAAGCTTAGAACTTCCCGTGATTTTGGAAACGGCGGTTCAAGAGGTTCGCAAACTCCTGAAAGCCGATCGCTTAATCATCTACCAGTTCAATATTTCGGCTCCGGCCTGTCCCGTCGATTTCGACCAGCCCACGACGGCGGTTCCGATCACCGTGCCCCAGTTGGATGGCATTACCTACGAATCCCGCGCCCACGATCGCATTCCCTCTGTCCTGAACCTCATCGCGGACGGTTGGCAATTGCCTGCGACGGAATTGCGCAACAAGTATCAATCGGGCCAGTCCTGTAGCATTACTGACACCTCCAATTCCGCCAATACCTCCGTTTATTTTTTACCGTTGGGCAGCGATTCCGTGCGATCGGAACTGGCGACGCCGATTTTGGTTCAGGGTCATCTGTGGGGTTTGCTGATTGCCCATCAATGCGAACAACCCCGGCAGTGGCGAGAGCAGGACTGTAACTGTTTAGAGCGTTTGGCAGATAATCTGGCGATCGCGATTCACCAGGCCAACCTGTATGCCGAACTCCAATGTCAAAAAGACACCTTGGAACAACAGGTCATTGAACGGACGCAAAACCTGCGGGATGCCCTGTATGCAGCCCAGTCAGCGGATCAGGCCAAGAGTGAGTTTTTGGCAACCATGAGCCACGAGCTACGGACGCCGTTGACCTGTGTGATTGGCATGGCGGCGACGCTGCTGCGGCAAACGCCGGAAACGCCCTTGCCCTCTGAAAAACAAAAAGCGTATCTGCAAATTATTCGCGATCGGGGAGAGCACCTGCTGTCCTTAATTAACGACATGTTGGAACTGTCGCGGCTGGAAACGGGCCGCACGATTCTCAATGTACGCGAATTTTCTCTGGTGGATCTGGCCAGCCAAACCCTCCGTCAGGTTCAGGATCAAGCCCAGAAAAAACAAATTACCCTGTTCTTGAAATGTGCCAATGGGGCTAACGGCGAGAAAACCCCGCGCTTCCTAGCTGATCCACGACGGGTACAGCAAATTTTAATCAATCTGCTCAGCAACGCGGTGAAGTTTACGCCAGCGGGTGGAACGGTCACCCTGCGAGTCTGGCAAGTGGCCGATACCGCCACCCTTCAGGTAGAAGATACCGGCATCGGCATTCCCGAAGACCAGCATCCTCTCCTCTTCCAAAAGTTTCAGCAGTTGGATCCATCCTATCGCCGTCACTACGAGGGCACAGGCTTGGGGCTAGCCTTGACTAAACAACTGGTGGAACTGCATGACGGTAGTATCTCGGTCGCTTCCAAGGTCGGGGAAGGGTCTACTTTTACGGTTCAACTGCCCAGCCAGGTGCGATCGGCCCTTGACTACGTGCGATCGCAGGAGCAACCCTTACCACTGTTGCATCAGCGGATTTTACTGCTCGAATCCAATGAGGAGATGGCCCATGTGGTTTGTGATCTCCTAAATCCAGCAGAATATCAAGTGGTGTGGATGACGGAAATTGATCTGGCGCTGCAAAACTTCCAGATTCTCCAGCCCCATGGTGTAATTGTGTCTGGATCCTTGCTTCCAGAATTCTGGACTGGGTTAACCCAGCAGAACGAAGCCATTCCCCCGTTATTGGTCATCTGGTCGGGGGATGGCGATCGACCTATCGCTGACCTATCCTTAATGGGACTCTCGACGGATGTGCTGGTGCAGCCAATCTCGCAACCGGATGCTTTTATCGATCGCGTCGCTTCCCTGATTGCTAGGGAATAATATGAGGTATGAAACAATCCTTTCAAATCCAAATGTCTTCCCAGACATCAACCCCTTCCAATCATGCCCAGGTTGCCGTCCTGGGGGAAATGGCACATTTACGGAATGCCTTGCAAACGGTGGGTATCAGCCTGGTGCCCCATCCGGTGATGGTCGTGATTGGCGGAGCTTCCTATTTTGAACCGGAGCAAAATCGCCAAATTCAGCAACTGTTTACCGATGCGATCGCGCCGATCGCGGAACGGTACCAGACCTGTGTAGTAGATGGTGGGACGGATTCTGGGGTAATGCGGTTGATGGGGTCTGCTCGATCGCACATCCAAGGGACGTTCCCTTTGATTGGAGTTGCTCCCTTGGCATTGGTGGAGTTTCCCGGCACGAGCAATGAGCATCCCGAGTCTTCGCCGTTGGAACCGAACCACACCCATTTTTTGCTAACACCTGGGAATTCCTGGGGGGATGAGTCCCATTGGTTAGCCAAGGTTGCCAGTGAGTTGTCGGGAACAACCCCTTCGGTGGCCATTTTGCTGAATGGGGGGAATGTGACTTGGCGGGATGCCTTGGAAAATTTGCGGGCGGGGCAAACGGTGATTGTAATTGATGGCACGGGGCGGGCGGCGGATGAAATTGCGGCGGGCCTACGGGGGGAAGTCCATAATCATCGAGTCACTGATTTGATTGCCACAGGAAGAATTGAAGCGATTCCTTTGCAGGATGCGGTGCAGCAATTAACCGCTCGTTTAGAGACTGCGTTTCAGCCCCTCAGCAAATCCAAGTGAATTCAAGCCAAGGGCATTCAAGCCAAGGGCATTCAAGCAAATCTCAATTTCATTCAATCTGGGCTGCAAAAGCTGAATTGAGGCGTGAGTCTAGCGGATGGCCCGATCGCCGAGTAGTCATATCAGGTCTTCATCAGCCAGATCTTCATCAGTCAGAGCTTTACGTTTGTCATCGCTGTTCATCAGGTAGCATCGTTCATCAGGTAGCATCGTTCATCAGGCAGCATTGGGTTGCATCAGACTGCTTCTGGAATGACTTGCTAAGCTAAGGAATCTTTGACGGAATTCCCTATGCTGAAGTTTTACTACAATTTTTTTACGACAATTTATTGTCGATCCCATCCCGTCGTATTTGGATTGTTTTGCTGGAAAAGCAGATTGCCTTTGAGCCTGTTTTAGTGGCATTGGATGGAGATCAGTTCGGAGCCGATTTCACTCGTGAAGCGTAGAAAGTTTATTAGTATTGTTGAATGAGTGTTGTTTCAATTATGGTCAGATGGGTTTTATCTACGATCGCACGATTCGTTTTAGTGATACCGATGCAGCGGGAGTTGTCTACTTTGCCAATGGGTTAAACCTGTGCCACGAAGCCTACGAAGCCTCACTCCAAGCCAGCGGCATCAACCTCCGAACATTTTTTTCCGCTGGACAAACGGTGGCCTTTCCGATCGTTCACGCTAGCATCGATTTCCGTCGCCCAATGCACTGCGGCGATCGTATCCAGGTTCATCTGCAACCACGATCAATCAGCGAAAGTGAATATGAAATTCAGTACCAAATTTTCATCTATGAAAACACTGTAGAAACCGGATCAACTCCACTAGATACACCACCGCCACGATCAACATTCCCTGTCGCCACAGCTATTACCCGTCACGT
Organism: Alkalinema sp. FACHB-956; assembly: GCF_014697025.1. Lineage (NCBI taxonomy): Bacteria > Bacillati > Cyanobacteriota > Cyanophyceae > Leptolyngbyales > Leptolyngbyaceae > Alkalinema > Alkalinema sp. FACHB-956. Next base: position 362,873 of record NZ_JACJRC010000002.1, read on the forward strand.
CTGCATCGATACCCTGAAACGCAAACATCAACCCTACACAACAGCAATCAAAACCTGGCTATCAATGCTGGGAGGATTGGATGACTTAAAAGCTTAGATTGTGAACGTTTATACCAAATCAATTGGGTATTAGGGATGGATTACTCGAATATTACAAAACATTACAGAATTGGAAGGAGCAAGATACAAGTGCAGTCGAATTAACTTGTCACAGGCGAGGTCTGCCGTTTTCAACGGGAAGAGGACACAGATGATTTGGCATCCCAATCAAGCAGTAATGCAACCAGGCAGTATAGCGGCAGCAATTTCTACGGCAAGTCGGGTTCCAGAAGTACAGGAGCACTACTACTGAATTCTTCTAGGTTCGGCTGCCAGTCAGCTTATCCCGTAGGTGCTTGATCTTGTCGCGGTATTTCGCAGCTTCCTCAAATTCCAAATTCTTCGCGGCCTCCTTCATTTGCGATTCAAATTGTTTGATCAGTTCTGGAATATTTTCCAAGGGAATGTCATCCGCTTGGACGTAAGCCTGCTCCAGTTCCTGGGAATTCAAGCGGCGAGACACTTCCAGAAAGGCGAGAATGGCATTGCTGGATTTCTTGACGATCGGCATGGGGACAATGCCATGCTTTTCGTTATGGGCCATTTGAATCGCGCGACGACGTTCGGTTTCACTAATCGCCTTGACCATACTATCGGTCATGTTATCGGCGTACAAAATCGCCTGCCCCTGTACGTGACGCGCCGCCCGCCCGATCGTTTGAATCAGCGATCGTTCTGCCCGCAGGAACCCTTCCTTATCCGCATCCAGAATCGCCACCAACGAGACCTCTGGCAGGTCTAACCCTTCCCGCAATAGGTTTACCCCAATCAGCACATCAAAAACCCCTTCCCGGAGGTCTTGAATGATTTCAATCCGTTCGATCGAATTGATTTCTGAATGCAAATAGCGAACCCGCACGCTACGCTCTTGGAAATACTCCGTTAAATCCTCCGCCATCCGTTTGGTCAATGTGGTAACCAACACGCGCTCTTTCTTAGTAACCCGTTCCTGAATTTCCGCAAGAAGGTCGTCCACCTGCCCTTCCGTGGGACGTACCACCACTTCCGGATCAAGTACGCCCGTGGGTCGAATCACCTGCTCAACAATGTGATCTTCGGAAATTTCCAGTTCCCAATTCCCAGGGGTTGCTGAAACAAAAATCCCTTGCTTGACCTTGTTCCAAAACTCATCGGCTTTTAGGGGGCGATTGTCTGCGGCACTGGGTAGGCGAAAACCGTGGTCGATCAAGACCTTTTTGCGGGCTTGATCCCCGTTGTACATCGCGCGAATTTGTGGAATGGTTACGTGGGATTCGTCAATCACCAGGAGCCAATCTTCTGGAAAATAGTCCACCAAGCATTCTGGAGGGGCTCCGGCTTCACGGCCCGCTAAGTGCCGAGAGTAGTTTTCCACCCCATTGCAAAAACCAACCTCTCGTAGGACTTCTAAATCATAACGAGTTCGTTGTTCTAAGCGTTGGGCTTCCAGTAACTTCCCCTCTTTTTCCAGTTCTTCTAGACGTTCCTTTAATTCCTGTTCGATCGCATTGCAGGCATCCTCCAACCGATCCTCCGGCGTAACGAAGTGGCGAGCGGGGTAGATATTGACGGCTTCTAGGGTTTGCAATGTACTGCCTGTCACAGGATCAACGTAGCGAATCGCATCAATTTCATCCCCAAAAAACTCGACTCGAATAATGCGGTCTTCGTAGGCCGGCCCAATTTCCAAAACGTCCCCCTTCACCCGGAAACGCCCCCGCCCAAGATCGAGATCATTGCGGGTGTACTGTACCGAAGCCAGATCCCGCAGAATTTGCCGTTGGTTGACCTCCTCCCCCACACGAAAGGGAATCGCTGCGTTTAAATATTCAGCGGGAATCCCCAAACCGTAAATGCAACTAATCGACGCCACCACAATCACATCCCGCCGCTCAAACAGCGATCGGGTCGCGGAATGGCGCAGCATATCAATTTCTTCGTTAATGGAAGCCGTTTTTTCAATGTAAGTATCGCTAACGGGAATGTAGGCTTCCGGTTGATAGTAGTCGTAATAGCTGATGAAATATTCCACGGCATTGTAGGGAAAAAATTCCCGTAGCTCGTTGCAGAGTTGAGCCGCCAGGGTTTTGTTGTGGGCCAAGACGAGGGTGGGTCTGCCCAATTGCTCAATCACACGGGCGATCGTGTGGGTTTTTCCCGTTCCGGTGGCTCCGAGCAGCGTTTGATAGCGATTTCCTTGGCTGATGGACTGTTTGAGCGCCGCGATCGCCTTCGGTTGGTCACCCTTGGGTTCAAAGGGGGCTTGGATGTTGAACTGTGGCATGGGTTAGCTATCAACGGGGGTAACGAGGGTCAATAGTTCTATGATAGCGAGACTTTTTGTAACAGTTGGGCATCCAGCGCACAGAGATAGTCCCGACCATAGCGATCGTTTTCTAGCCCATCTACCAAGTGCTGGGGCAAATCTGGGGTGACTTCTACGCTCCCACTGGCGGCGGCCAGGGCGATCGTGGCAACGGTATCCACATCGCCACCAAAGGCAATGCAGGCCCGTAGAATTTCGCTGAGACGGTCATGGTTCACGATCGCGGTGATGGCAGCCCGCACCGCCATCCAGCCCTTTTCCCCCACGGGGTCGCCCCAGGGTTCGGCCCAGCTATAGCCCGGTATCTGGCGCTCTAGGAACTGGCCCAATGCCGCTTTGTCCCCTAACTGGTGCAAAAAATAATGGCTCATCAAAGCAGCGGCCTGGGCAGCGGCAATGCCTGCGGGGGTATTGTGGGTCAGCTTAGCTTGAAGGGCCGCTTTTTCTAAGACTTCAGTGGGATCGGAAAACACGCCGATCGGGCCAGCTCGCATCGCGGCTCCACTTCGTTCACTCCAAGGTTGAATGTTGGCGAGAAATTCATCCCCCGTTTGAGTGTCCTGCAAAAACTGGTAAAACCGAGAGGCGTATCCCTCACGCGGATCACGATGGAATACTTGAACAAAGCGATCGGCCAACGCCGCTGGGTTCCAATCGTCTTCTGCGACAATCGCTTCCGCGATCGCTAAGCTCATTTGTGTATCGTCTGTATATTTCCCCGGTTGAATCTGATATTTCGTATGTTGTAAATAACCCGATAAATCATTTCGTTGCAGTGCAAATTCGGGAACATATTCAAATCCAGCTCCGTAGGCATCTCCCACCGCCATTTCTAGTAACATACGTCGTTCCTTTGCACGAGTTTAACAAGGCTATGCTACAACCCTTCTTCCATCATAGAACAGCTCCTCGATCGCCCATCCTCCAGAATATTGAACAGAGCTACTCTCCCGGTACAGATGAGAGGGTGTCTTTGCAACGACGGTTTTAGTTTAAACGGGTGATGTCCCAAAAAGGGCTGCAACAAACAGATCGAAAGCGCGTAAAATTTGCGTGAGTGTTTCGTAGGGAATAGGTATGGTCTCTCCTCTGAATCAGCAGTTGTCTGCACGCCGGAAAAACCTTTGGTATGAGCGGGTAATGGCAATCATTGCAGTGGCCAATTTAGGACTCGTAGGATTTGACCTGACCTATGTGATGTGGCGCGACTTCTGGTTGCGAGGCACGATCGCGATCGGCCCAGTGAGTTTTACGGTTCCCCTGCCCCCGATCACTCAATGGTACGACCCCCTCAAAGGTATTGAACCCCATCGCGATACCCAGAAATACCTCGATACCGTAGACAAATTAGAGCAGGAATTGCAACAGGGGGGGATTGAGTCCCCCCAAGTCCAAGCGCGCCTCCAAGACCTGCGGGAACAAAGCAGTGACATGGTGACCACGGATCCCTTCAAAGTTGCCAATAAAAGCGGCACCTTGGAAAAGATCAAAAATCGAGTCCGGGAGCATATTTACGGCAAAAATAGTGACGCCCCTTCCCGTGAAGCCTTTAAGGTGTTTTGGAGCAAGGAACATCTGCAAAAGAATGTGCGGGAGGAAATGCAATTTTTCAACCAGCAAATTCGCCCACTGATTGCCACGAACTATTACCGTTCCATTGGTGAAAATGGTGAATTTAACAATCTCTTTTGGATACTGGATGCACCGTTTGTAGCATTGTTTGCCCTCGAGTATTTAGGTCGTACCTTTTATCTAACGCGGCGATTCCGCAATTTGAAATGGCTGGATGCAATGCTCTGGCGTTGGTATGATTTGTTGCTGCTGATTCCCATGTGGCAGTGGCTTCGGGTGATTCCGGTGGCGATTCGGTTAGACCAAGCGGAATTGATTAACCTCGATCGTATCCGTGATCAAGCAACCCAAGGTTTTGTAAGCAACATTGCCGAAGAACTGACGGAAGCGGTGATTGTCCAAGTGATTAATCAACTACAAGCCAATATTCAGCAAGGAACGCTTTCCCAATGGTTGCTTCGATCGGTCAATCGGCCCTACGTAGATCTCAACGAGCGGGATGAAATTCGGGAACTGACGAACCATGTTTTAAAGCTGACCGTGTATCAAGTGCTCCCCCAGATTAAGCCGGATTTGGAAGCATTGATTCGCCACAGTTTAGAAGGTGTGCTGGAACAAGCTCCCTTGTACAAGGGCTTTAAAGCCGTGCCGATTATGGGTAGCATTCCCAGCCAAGTCAACGAGCAACTGGTGGCCACGGTAACCGCTGGGGCCTATGACGCGATCGTCAAAGCATTAGAAGATACCCAAGCCGCTGAACTGCTGAGCCAATTGGTGAAAAACTTTGGCAAAGTGATGGTGGAGGAATTGCAGAAGGGGAAATCGATCGAAGAAATGGAATCGTTGATCAGTGACTTAATGGAAGAGATTAAAGTTAACTATGTCAATCAAATCGATTCCATTACCGAAGATATCAAGGCTTTACCGACCCGTTTTTGAGGGGAATGGGGGAGAGATCGTCGGAATGATGCTCTCTCCCGATGGCTTCCTAGCCTGGATAGATCATCTGCTCCGGGCGCACCCATTGGTCAAATTCCGCTTCCGAGAGCAACCCTAACTCCACACAAGCCGCTTTCAGCGTTGTTTTTTCCTGATAGGCTTTGTAGGCGACTTTGGCCGCGTTGTCATAGCCAATGTGGGGATTGAGCGCTGTCACTAACATCAGCGAATTGCTCAGAAAATGCTGAATCTGATCGGGATTGGCTTGAATGCCAACGACCATGTGATCGGTAAACGATCGACAACCATCGGACAAGAGCCGAATGGAATGCAGCAGATTATGGATCATCACAGGTTTAAACACATTCAGTTCGAAGTTCCCTTGACTGCCTGCAAAGCCGATCGTGGCATCATTGCCCATCACCTGTACACATAGCATCGTCATCGCTTCGCATTGGGTGGGATTGACCTTCCCCGGCATGATGGAAGACCCCGGTTCATTGGCGGGCAACGTGATTTCACCCAAGCCACAACGGGGGCCGGAACCCATCCAGCGCAGGTCATTGGCAATTTTCATCAAGGCACAGGCCAAGGCTTTGAGTGCCCCGCTGGTCATGACGATCGCATCGTGGGCGGCCAAGGCTGCAAACTTATTCGGCGCACTGATAAAGGGTAAATCGGTCAGTTGGGCGATCGCCGCTGCGGAACGATCGGCAAATTCTGGATGGGTGTTTAACCCGGTACCCACTGCCGTTCCACCGATCGCTAACTCGTACAATCCCGGCAAGGTCATTTCAATTTGCCGCAGGGCAAGATCCAATTGCGCCCCATAGCCGGAAAATTCCTGCCCCAAGGTCAATGGTACCGCATCCATCAAATGGGTACGACCAATTTTAATCAGAGTCTCAAACTCGCTAGCTTTTGCATTCAAGGCTTTTCGCAACTGCTGCACCGCAGGAAGCAACTGTTCATGAATTGCTTGGGCTGCCGCAATGTGCATCGCAGTGGGAAACGTATCATTTGACGACTGCGACATATTAACGTGATCGTTAGGGTGAACAGGGGTTTTACTGCCCATTTCTCCCCCTGCCAATTCGATCGCCCGGTTGGAAATGACCTCATTGGCATTCATATTCGTCTGCGTACCACTACCCGTCTGCCAGACACTCAGGGGAAAGTGATCGTTCAACGTACCCGCAATCACCTCATCCGCCGCCTGAATCATCCAATCTGCTGTATCCGCTGGCAATTTACCCAGATCCCGATTGACGATCGCTGCTGCTTTTTTCAGAATGCCAAAGGCGCGAATCAGTTCCGCAGGCATGGTGTCGTGGCCAATGGCAAAAAAGTGAAGCGATCGCTGGGTTTGTGCGCCCCAGTAGCGATCGCTGGGCACTTCCAGCGGCCCCATGCTGTCTGTCTCGATCCGAACTGCCACGTCTGCCATGATGCTTTAGGTGAGCTTGCGCGTTGTCAGGTTTCCTCGAAAGATTTTACCGTTCTACGGTCATCCGTTGCACCCAAGCCCGTTCTTCCATGAACTGGCGTTGTTTAAATAAGGCTTGAGTAGTGCTTTGCCTGTCCCCGCTGCTAGGCAGTTTGGGCAGGGGATCGATCGCGACCCAATCATCCCCTTGACGCTGCCGAACTTCAAAATGGAGGTGCGGCCCCGTAGACAGGCCCGTGCTGCCCACCTTACCGATGATTTGTCCAGCCTGGATTGCCATGCCAGGGTAGACCAAGATTTCTGACAGATGCCCGTAGAGGGTCTGAAAGGAACCATCTAGGTGCTCAATCACGATCGCCAAGCCATAGCCGCCCATGTCCTCCGCCTCGTGAACATAGCCCCCCGCTGCCGCAACGACTGGGGTGCCTGCTGCCGCCCCAAAATCAACCCCCGCATGGAACCGCTGTTCGCCCAAAATGGGATGGGTACGCCAACCAAAGCGGGAGGTGATGGGAGCCGGAACGCTGAGGGGAAACCCCAGCCGCAAATCGCCTAGGGGACTCGATCGGGCAATCTGAGATCGGGTCAGCGGGGATTGTGCCCCCGATTGAGGGGGCTGACCAGCGGTGAAAGACGCGCTGCGGATGGTTGATTCTTGCCGGGTCAATCCTCGCGTTCCAGAATTGGGAGCTGGAATGGGAATGTTTGCTGAGGTGGACGGGGAGGGCCGATCGATCCACCCAGGTGGGACGATCGAAGACGTGGGCCGAGTATGAACGGGTAAGGTGGGCTTAGGGGGTGGAATCGGAATTTGGGCAATGGGTGCAACGGGCAAAAAAAACATGGATCAGAACTCAAACGATCGCCACTCAACCCTGACATTCAAAGTTGAGAAGCTGCTAAATTGTCCCCAACATCAAGGGCCGCCAGCGGTTCCCCAGACTCAACATCAATGGCCGAGATCATTGGTCTGGATCATTGGTCAAGATCATTGATCAAGATCATTGGTTGAGCGGTGGGGCGCTGCTGACCGTTCCCAGTATGGCAAATACTGGTGCGATCGTCAGTAGCGAGTTCTAGGCGTTCACACAGCGTTCACATAGCTTTTATCGAGCTAAGCTTTTTCTGTGCTTTTCGGTTTACTACCCGTATTCCGAACGTTCACCACCTTACCCAAGAGGTCAAACCAGAACGGAGCCCCCATGGAAATCGCAATCCCACTGACTAACCAGCCCGAGACCATACGGAAAAATCCGAGGGGTTTCGCCCCAATCATTTGTACTACTTGCAGCGGAATTGACGTATTTTCTGGAACTGTGTCAATTCCTAAACAAGCTTTATACAAGTCGTTCCACTGATCACGGGTCAGTAGACTATAAATTTTGTCTTCCCCCGGTCGCAGATCCGTCGTACTGGGCGCATAGGGACAGCCTAGTTGACGGCTCAAATTACTGGGGTTCCAGGTAATGGGCAGGGCAATATCTGCTAAAACCCCTTCTGTCTCGTCTTTTAACCGTTCTAAATCCTGACGGACAGCATCCGGACGGCTATCCTGGGATGGCGCAATTTGGCTAGCTCGATCGGTAATGACTTTCCGTAAGCTTTCATCACTGGCAATCCGATTAAAAATGTGAAAGGTGTCAGAATTGGTAAACATTGCGATTGCAATACCGACGATAATTGCAACCCCCTTAGCATTGCGTTTGTATACCCCGGAGGCGCGGCTCATGGAATCATCAAACCACAGAGCAACTTCTTCACGGAAGTGTTCTACAGAATTCTGGGTTGATTGCACTCGATTTTGGGCACGGCGCGCCAACACCGCCAAACTTTGCTGCACAGAACTGGGTAAATGATCCAGGGCCTGTTCCACCCGTTGGTAGACTTGATAGTCCTGGTAGATTTGGTATTCTTCCTCATCCAAATCCCGTAGAGCCTGCTCCCGGCAAATGTTGCGTTCTTCCTCCGTGGGCTGATGCTCCGCCATGCTCTCGATATCTAAGCCACTGCGTTCTTGCAGCAGGGCTTCCGTTTGATACATCACCCGTTCGTTAATGGCCAACGCTCGGGTTTGAGCAGCGGTAAAGCGCCCAGCCACCTGCTTATAAACAGCTGAACCTTTATTGGCCAAGGCCACCACATCCGCCAAGGTGGGCTGAAGTCCGCCGGATAGAATGGCGCGTTCGTTATTGGTCCCAAACAGGTTAAGTTTAAAGGCTGTGACCCGATCGCAGAAATAGCACAGGTCTTCGGAGCGTGGATCGGGATAGCTGGCGACAAAGCGATCGAGGGCTTCAGACAGGCGATCGATGGAAAACAAAATCGTCGTACAACCCTTGCGATAGTCCTGCTGAACGTTATAAAAATCTTCGACTAAACTTCGAAAACTCCGAGAGGTCGTTAAATCGATCCCACTGGCGTCAGCAATTTCCCAAATTCCCATTAACACCGGCGGATCGGCCAGTGTAATTGTGCTATCGCTGATAGAAATTTCGCCAAGGATTCGCTTGATAAATTCATCTAGCCGCACATCAATCAACTTATCCACAAAGGTCGAAATCCCCAACCGCTCTAAGAGCGCTGCCGCAAAGGTGTCTGAAGCGATATAGGATGGCCCCGAGGTTTGGTTTAACCCAAACGCCCCTTTCCGGTTACTGGGAAAAATCCATTGGGTAATTTTGCGAAATCCCTGGGCCCACAGTCCCCGTGCCCCTTGGTTGAGATCCCGAATCAACGGATCGTCGTAGATAGACTGCACCAGAGCTTTGACCTTTTTTTGTTCGGCTGACTCTGTTCCGCCTGCGATCAAATTTTCGATCGAGTCTCTCAAATGTTTTGCCCGCCACTGCAAGAGTGTAGTGATCAGTTCCTGAATTTCCGATGCCAACAAACTCAGGATCAGGTACACAAAAAACAGGCCGATGATCACATCAAGAATAAAAGGCAGATTCATAGACAACCGCTCAATCCATGGATCAGATAAAGATGCACAGTCAATGTACCATAGGAAATCCGTCTCCAAGCATTTGTGTAACAGGACTCAACTTCAGGGGCTGATCAGCAGAAATTGCAAAATAACTTTACCTCGATCGAGGAGAAGCAATACCCCAAAAAAAGACGGGAGAGCCAGACTCCCCCGCGTTCCTAACTCATATTCAGGCTGTTCTCAAGTTGTCTAGAGAATGTAAAGCAAGAAAAATAAAACAATCCAGACGACATCAACGAAGTGCCAGTAAATTTCCGCAGCTTCAATGCCGAAGTGATGTTTGCTGTTGTAGTGATCGGGCTTGAGCGATCGCCATAGTACCGCCAAAATCAGCAATAGCCCGAAGGTGACGTGGAGGCCGTGGAAGCCGGTTAGAACATAGAACGTACTGGCATAGAGATTGGTGGTGAGGCCAAATTCAAGGTTGAAATATTCAACCAACTGCCCCGCTAAAAACACTGCCCCCATTGCCGCAGTCAGGCCAAACCAAAGGCGCATCCCTTTCACATCATTTTTTTTGATTGCAGTATCTGCGTTGTGAATCACAAAGCTACTGGCAATCAGAATGGCTGTATTAATGCCAGGTAATAGCAGCTCCCGTTCCGGGGTTCCCTCCGGCGGCCAGACCGGAGCCACTGCACGAAAAGTTAAATAGGCGGTAAAGAGGCCGAGGAAGATCATCGCCTCCGCCACGAGGAACACTAAAACACCAGTAATTCTTAAATCTGGGTGGGCATGATGCCCGGTTTCTTCAGCGGTCACGATCAGTTCAGCTTGGCTGGGATCAAGAGTGGAGCCGGTCATGGTTTAAGGGCTAAAAAACGTCTTAGGTGGATAAAGCGCTAGGTGCGATCGGGTCGGTCAGCGGTGGATAAGGATACTCAGTGGACAACGCGACTAGGTCGATCAAGAGACTAGGTCGATAAAGACGTGGCACCCGCATCCAGATTACTGGGTGGAGCAACTTGGGGCCGCTTGCCATAGGCATAGGGATGGCAAAGGATGACAGGCTCCTCCTCAAAATTTTCCTCCGGGGGTGGGGAACTCGTAGACCACTCTAGGGTGAGCCCCTTCCAAGGATTGGCCAGCGCTTTTTCGCCCTTGATCCAACTCCAGACCGCATTAATCAGGAAAGGAAAGGTCGATACGGCAAGCAGATAGGTGCCGATCGTGCAAATCATGTTGATCGTGGCATATTTCGGATCGTATTCTGCAATACGGCGATTCATGCCATCCAAACCCAGTTTATGCATGGGTAGGAACGTTAAGTTAAACCCGATAAATGTCAACGCAAAGTGAATTTTCCCTAACGTTTCGTTCATCATGCGACCCGTCATTTTAGGGAACCAGTGATACACACCGGCGTATATCCCAAAGACGCTGCCCCCAAACAGCACGTAATGAAAGTGTGCAACCACGAAGTAGGTGTCGTGGACGTGAATATCAAAGGGAACCGCTGCCAGCATCACGCCGCTAATGCCCCCAATCACGAACATGGACACAAAGCCCATGGCAAAGAAAAGGGCACTGTTAAGATTTAACTTACCACCCCAGAGGGTCGCGACCCAACTGAAGACCTTAATCCCCGTGGGGACTGCAATCACCATCGTGGCGAACATAAAGAACATGCGTAACCAAGGTGGGGTTCCACTGGTAAACATGTGGTGCGCCCAAACGATCAACCCTAAGAAACAAATCGCCAAGCTGGAATAGGCGATCGCTCGGTATCCGAAGATCGGTTTCCGGGCATGGACGGGAATAATTTCCGAAATCATGCCAAACACCGGCAGAATCATGATGTAAACCGCCGGGTGGGAATAGAACCAGAACATGTGCTGGTACACGATCGGGTCACCGCCGCCCGTGGGATTAAAAAAGGCCGTTCCCACAATCAAATCAAAGGACAGCAAAATCAGCGCACCCGCCAAAACGGGGGTCGAGAGCAAGATCAAAACTCCCGTCGCCAAGCTAGCCCAACAGACCAAAGGCATGTCGTTCCACCCCATTTTGGGATGGCGCATTTTCCAAATGGTTACCACAAAATTCACGGCCCCTAGGATGGATGAGGATCCCAGTAACAACACACTCAGGATCCAAATTAATTCCCCGGCCTTAGGGCTCATGGTACTCAAGGGGGGATAGGAGGTCCAACCTGCTCCCGCCGCGCCCCCAGTCACAAAAAAGCTAGCCATCAGCAAGACGCCTGCTGGGGGGATGATCCAAAACGCAAGGGCATTCAGCCGAGGGAAGGCCATATCCCTTGCACCAATCATGAGGGGCACTAGGTAATTAATAAACCCCGCCGTGGCTGGCACAATCCATAGAAAAATCATGACTGTGCCGTGCAGCGTAAACAGGCTGTTGTAGAGCTCTGGGCTGACGACATCTGAGGCTGGGGTGGCCAGCTCTGTCCGTACAGCCGCTGCGAGTGCCCCGCCAATCAGATAGAACAAGAAGGACGTGACTAAGTATTGAATCCCAATTACCTTGTGGTCATGGCTAAAGCTGAAATACTTGCGCCAGTTGGAGGTTGGGGGGTGATCGGTGGGTTGAGTGTTGTCTGGAAGTGGGGTGAGAATCGTCATAGATCACAGAACATCATAGTAAGGAGCAGCGGAGAGCATCATCATGCCTGTTCAGACAACAGCAGCAGGGGTGCGCAGAATTTGCAGTCAGTCACTATAGATTGGACTCCGGCATTTGCTGCATTGCTTGGATGGATTGAATATGTTCCACTGTGATCCCCAGTTTTTGGGCATAGGGTGCGAGGTAGTCTGCATCGCTGAGATGGGCAGGATGGAGCGCGATCGCTTGCTGCATTGGAGGATCTTGCTCCGGACGGCTGGCAACCTGCTGACTAGTTAACCAAGCTTGGAAAGCCTCCTCAGGCTCAACCACAACCTTGGTTTTCATCACCCCGTGGTAGGCACCACACAGCTCTGCACAGATGACTGGATATTCACCCACTTTGGTTGGCAGGAAGCGCAGGGATACCGTACGACCGGGAATGGCATCTTGTTTCACCCGAAACTCCGGCACCCAAAAAGCATGGAGCACATCCATCGCCGAGATATTGAGCCGTACATCGCGGCCCACGGGAACATGGAGTTCGCCAGCCGTAATCTCTGTTCCTTCGTAGTTAAACAACCAGGCAAACTGTAAGCCATTGACATTAATGACAACGGAATCCTGGGTCGCGCTGGGTGCTGGAGTGGGCACAGCCGTGGTGGTGGCACCGACTGTAGCGTCCGCTAATGCTGTCGTTGACTCAGGAAGGGCTGCCAGGGGAGCCGCGATCGCGGCTCCCGGTTCAGAACGAGGCACAGAATCCGCCAGGGTCATATCGTGATGGGTGGCGTCATGGGCACTGGCCAGATGACTGCCATGATCCATGGGATTGAGTCCCCCCATTTGTTCGTAAATATCGAAACTATAAATCGAGAGCGCAAGGACGACCATTGCCGGAATCGCAGTCCAGACAATCTCCAAGGGGATATTACCGTGAATATACTTAGCATCACTGTCATCGTCTGGTTTGCGCCGATAACGAAATATCACCCACAATAGCGAGCCTTGCACCAGGATAAAAATCCCAGTCCCGATCGTCATCATGACGTTGAATAGATCATCGATCAAGTCAGCTTCCGCAGAAGCCGCGATCGGCAATAGATGATGGTTATAGCCGTACCAGAGACTGAGAAGAGTTAATAGAATCCCAGCCAGTAATGTCGCGATTTGGCTCGGAATTTTCACAATGCGTTCCCCCTATGCGACGATGGCATATTTCAAATGCAAGCCTCACACGGCTATCTAACAGGCTATCGAATAGACTACCTAACTAAGGTAGATCAGGCTTTTCCGATCGGGTAGAGAAACTTTGTAATCCTTAGGCTTTTCTTCAGGATCAGTGAATGTTAGTTACGAAATATTTCGATTTTTGATGCAGAATTTTGAAGATTCTCTAAAGGTTTGATGCAAGTCTTAGTCTGATCCGGCAGATTAAAATCAAAGCAGTTGATTAAGCCTACTGAGAGCATTGACTCATTTTGGACGTATTATCTCGAAACAATGACTCAAGCAAAATGACTCAAGCAAGGACTCAACTGGACAAGGACTCAACCAAAAATCACTGAACCAAATTTTTGTAATTGAGATTGGATTGAGCTCGGATCGTAGTTTTGATGTTGGAGGTGATGCAGCAATGACAGATGCAGCCACAAACCAGATGCACCAAATGCAGCCAAACGCTTTGGTCAACGATGCGGCCAAAGATACTTTCGGGCAAAATCACTCGCAAAACCACGCCCAAAAACAGTGGATTACCCGATCGGTGTTTGGATTGGCGATCGCAACGCTGGGGCTGATGGCCTTAGGGAGTGCCACCCGTGTCATGAATGCAGGACTCTCCTGTCCCGATTGGCCCCTGTGCTATGGCACCCTATTGCCCTCACAGCAGATGAATTTACAGGTCTTTCTGGAATGGTTTCATCGCTTGGTGGCTTCGGTGATTGGCTTTGGGATCATTTCAGTGACGGCGGGAACCTGGTGGTATCGTCGATCCCAGCCTCAGGACTGCCCCCGGTGGCTCCCTTGGAGCATGACCTTTGCCCTAGGGCTTGTGGTCTTCCAGGGGGTGCTAGGCGGCTTAACGGTTACAGAATTACTGCGATTTGACATCGTTACTGCCCATTTAGGGACGGGACTGTTATTTTTTAGTACTCTTTTAACAATTGGCGTGTTGTTAGTCCCTGACGCGATTTTCTTGCCGGGGGGCGGGACGACAGCAACCGTGGATGGGCCAACGATTCAAGACCGGGTTCGTAAATTGCAACGCCTCCGCTGGGTTGGTTTGGTGGCCGTTCTCTGTATCTATCTACAAAGTTTGCTGGGTGGCCTCGTGGCTTCCCGTTGGGCCCTCCATCAGTGTTTTGGGGTACAACAGCTCTGCACCGTCATGAATAGCCACCTCATTGGGGTAATTCCCGCCACGATCGCCACGATCGTCGCAGTGGTATTCGCGATGCGGTCTAAGGTTCTTTCTTCTGGGCTACGGCATGTGATCCATGGCGCTGGATTTTTGTTACTGATGCAACTGCTTTTAGGGGTTGCAACCTTTAGACTCCATTTACAGGTGGAACCCTTAACCGTAGCCCATCAAATGGTTGGTGCATCTCTCTTGGGGGCCTTAGTCATCTTTACGGTTGCGATGTTCCGCACCCATCGACTGGTCCTGAAACAAGCTAACTAGAACCGACCCATTTCTAGCACTGACTCAGCTGGAACCCATGATTAGAAGCCGTTGAGTTCATGTTTCCCCCGTTCGTTTAGCCCTTCCATGAATGGTCATTCATCGACTGATTCAAGCGACTGATTCAAGCGACTGATTCAAGCGACTGATTCAAGTGACTGATTCAAGCGATCGCGAGCCTGGGTGTTATGACCTCCGGGGGCTTCCTGAACGTGTTGCCTGAGTTGGCCACTGAAGTTCTCGCCGTACACTCCGTTCTTTGCTGACGAACGATTGTTTCCTATCTCTCTTACGCCAGGATTTATGCAAGATACCCTTACGACACTGCCTCTCAATCGCGATTGGCGACAAGTGATCCAAAGTTATATTCAACTCACTAAGCCACGAATTATTTTGCTTCTCCTGATTACAACGGCGGGCAGTATGTGGATTGCAGCCCATGGTCAGGTAGATCCTCGCTTAGCCTTAATCACGCTTCTCAGCGGAGCCTTTGCATCTGGTGCGGCCAACACGATTAACTGTCTCTACGATCGAGATATTGACACCATCATGGAGCGCACTCGCAACCGACCGCTCCCCTCAGGCCGCGTGAGTCCCCGAGATGCCATCATTTTTGCAGGGGTCTTAACCACCCTGTCCTTTGGTCTATTAGCGACCTTTGCGAATTTGCTGAGTGCTTGCTTGGCGATGTCAGGCATTGTTTTCTATGTCTTGATTTACACCCATTTTCTCAAGCGCTACAGCACTCAAAATATTGTCATCGGAGGAGCAGCCGGAGCCATTCCACCCCTCGTCGGTTGGGCTGCGGTAACTGGCGACTTAAGTATTACTGCTTGGATTCTCTTTGCCATCATTTTCCTATGGACTCCCCCCCACTTCTGGGCGTTGGCAATGATGATTCGCGAAGACTACGCGATCGTCAAAGTTCCCATGCTACCCGTTGTCGCCGGGAATGAATTTACCAGCCGGGAAATCCTCTACTACACATTGGCCTTAATTCCCACAACGTTGGTCTTAACCTATCCCTTGGGTGTGATGGGGGCGACCTACGCAGTGATTGCTCTAGCTTTAGGGATTCTGTTTGTCAAGAAATCTTGGGAACTGATTCAAACCCCCGGAGACTATTTCACGGCCCGATCGGTGTTTAAATATTCCATTCTCTACATGATGTTGCTCTGTGCAGGCATGGTGGTGGATAGTCTCCCGATCGTGCAGCACTTGGATCAAACCATCCTAGCCTACGTACAACCCTTCTTCCCCGCCTAGGGATCTAGAATGGAGATAGCGTCACGGGAACCCTCTAGGTAACGATCGATCCATGACAACTGCTATTTCCATTCAAAATTTACAAAAACGCTACGGCGATGTCACCGCCGTTCAAGATATCTCCCTAGAAATCCAGTCTGGGGAGATTTTTGGCATTCTAGGCCCCAATGGAGCGGGGAAAACCACGACTCTACGCTGTCTCTGTACCCTGATGCAGCCCGATGCAGGGACGATCGAGGTGATGGGGTTCTCCGCCTTGCATCAGCCCCGTGCCGTGCGGCAAAAATTGGGGTACGTTGCCCAGGAAGTGGCCTTAGATAAGCTGCTGACGGGACGGGAGCTATTAGAGCTACAAGCTGCGTTGTACCACCTCCCCCCGGCCCAAATCGCCGATCGCGTCAACGAAGTGCTCGCTTTACTCGGCCTGGATGAATGGGCCGATCGCTTGATTGGCAGTTATTCCGGCGGGCTCAAAAAGCGACTCGATCTGGCTGCTGGCTTACTGCATCGACCCGAAGTCTTAGTCCTGGATGAACCCACCGTCGGCTTGGATATCGAAAGTCGCACCGTGGTTTGGCAGTTTTTGCAGCAGCTTCAGCAGCAGGGAATGACGATCGTCCTAACCAGCCACTACCTAGAAGAAGTTGATGCCCTCGCCAATCGTGTCGCCATTCTCGATCGCGGGATCGTCATTGCCGCAGACACGCCCACCCGTTTAAAACACCAACTAGGCGGCGATCGCATTACCCTCAAACTGCGGGAATTTACTGCGATCGCAGAAGCCGAGCAAGCTCAAGCACTCTTGACCACCCTTCCCTGGATTCATAGTGTCGTGATTAACGCTGGGCAGGGAAATTCCCTCAATTTAGTCGTAGACTCCCGGCCCGATGCCCTAGCCCTGGTACAATCCACCCTGCACCAGGCCGGACTGCCGCTGTTTAGCTTGGCCCAATCCAAGCCGAGCCTCGATGATGTCTACCTAGCCGCCACCGGCCAGACCCTCATGGATGCAGAATTAGCGGCGATCGGTCGTCGTGATCCCAAGGCCGAGCGCAAACAAGCCATGCGCCGTTAGCCGGTTTAGCCGACCGAGAGTGCTTAGGATCCAGCAACACTCTTGGCAACTCAGCTCTTGAAAACTCAGCTCTTGAAAACTCAGCCCGGGGAACTCGGCTATTGGCAACTAAACCCTTGGAAACTAATGCCAATTTCCCGGTCTATCCACGAAATGCGAGAAACAGGGGTATGTAGATGGATGATATGATGCTAGTGACAAAAAGCAACTGTGTATCTATCTTCGATCCTCCTCCCTCTGGCGTGAGACTTTCATGGGATATCTGAACCAGACCTTGGCAGTGCACATTGAGCTTTGGATGATGCTGGTCATGGGGTTATTGGCCAGCTTGATGACAGGTGTTGTTGTGGGTTTTGCAGTGTCACAGCCCTTGCGCACCTATCAACTGATGTTGGTCACGTTTTTGAGTGCTTTAACGGCTTGGTTGAGCACAGCATTGTTGACGGGGGGCTTAATGGTTGTTGGCCTGGAATGGCTCACTTTCCAAATCATGCCCCTATCCGGGTTAGCCGTCGGGGGACTCCTGGGATCCATGACCTATATCTGGATTCGATCGCAGCGTCGTCGATCGGCCCATCGTTGGGCGATCGTGGGTTCCCTTGGCGCTTGGCTTTTTGTGGCGATCGCGAGTGGGTTGGCTTACCATCATTTCAAGACCATCGGGGCACCGGGCGATCGGGACTCGGTGCTTCCGACGGGATTTTGGTCTTGTATCTCCTACAGCATGGCCTTAAGTTCTATTTTTGGTGCTTGTTCCGGCGGGTTGATCTTCCATCAAACCCGTCATCTGAGGTCTTAACGCATGAAGTCTTAACGCATGAAGTCTTAGCGCATCTGCGAACTGCTTCATCGACTAACCTTTTCATGTCTGTTCTGAAATTGTTTTAGTAAGGGTTCTATGAGTCAGTCCATCCTTTCCCCCGTTACCCCTCCGACTCCAAGCCAACCGGCTACCTCCTCCCCAGCAACCCTGGGTGATTTTGCCCAGGAGACCCTGGCCCTAACCCGGCGGTTATTCATCCAACTCAAGCGCCGCCCGTCCACATTAGTCGCAGGGGTCGTGCAGCCGTTGATGTGGCTGATTTTGTTTGGTGCACTGTTTCAGAATGCGCCCCAGGATTTTCTGGGGAATTCCCTGGCCTATGGTCAGTTCCTTGGTGCAGGCGTAATCGTTTTTACTGCCTTTAGCGGAGCCTTAAATTCCGGCTTGCCTGTGATGTTCGATCGCGAGTTTGGCTTTCTGAATCGACTCCTGGTTGCACCGTTGGCCTCTCGGCTGTCGATCGTGGGGGCTTCTGCGCTGTTTATTATGGCGATGAGTTTGATTCAAACCGTGGCGATTATTGTAGTGAGCGGTTTTCTGGGGGCGGGATTTCCAACGCTGTCTGGATTGGGGCTGATGCTGCTCATTCTGGCCCTGCTGGTCGTTGCAGTCACAGCACTCTCCCTGGGGCTGGCCTTTGCGCTACCGGGCCATATTGAATTAATTGCTGTGTTATTGGTGGTCAATTTGCCCCTCTTGTTTGCCAGTACCGCCCTGGCTCCATTAGCGTTTATGCCCACTTGGTTACAGGCGATCGCCGCTGCCAACCCCCTCAGTTACGCGATCGAACCCATTCGCCATCTCTATCTCCAGCCCCAATGGCATTGGAGTGATATTGTCATGCAAGCGCCTTGGGGAGATGTTTCGTTGTGGGTCTGTGTCGCGGGATTGTTGGGATTTGCAACGGTGTCGATCGTGGCAATTCAACCCCTGCTGAAGCGATCGCTGGGCTAATCGTCAGCAACCCCCGGCTCAGCAGCGGGCTTGCCCTTGCGTCCTGTTAAGCAATGCGTCCCGTTAACCAATAGGTCATGACTTCTCCCACGCCCTGAATCTGCATGACCTCACGGGGTTCAAAGCAGTAGCGATCGTGTAGGCGAGCATAGATCTCCGGAGTCACTTGGATCCTGCCCGGTAGACCGTTGGATTGCATCCGGCTGGCTAGGTTGACCGGATCCCCCCAGAGATCGTAGGTGAACTTGGTTTTACCCAACACCCCAGCTACCACAGGGCCACTGCTGATCCCCACCCGAATTTGTAAGGGTTCCCCCAAGCGCTCCTGTAAGGCAGCAGCGATCGATTGCATCCCCAAGGCCATCTCCGCGATCGCTTCCGCATGATCCGCTTTAGGTTCCGGCACCCCCGCTGCTACGAAATACACATCCCGAATTGTCTTAATTTTTTCTAGCTTTAACTGTTCTGAAAGTCGATCGAATTCAGTAAACAATTGGTTTAATAATTTAACCTGTTCCGTGGGGGGAATACGACTGGAAAAAGCAGTGAAATTGTCAATATCGGCAAATAAAACCGAGACTTCGTCAAAACTATCGGCGATCGTTTGGGGGCTATGCTTTAAGCGTTCAGCGATCGACTTCGGCAAAATACTTTGTAAAATTCGCTCCGTTTGTTTGCGCTGATGGTAGATCGTTGACTCCAAGCGCCGCCGTTCGGTAATGTCACGCACCGTGCCCTCATAGTAGAGCAACTGCCCACGGCTATCTTTGACCGATCGAATATTCTCAGAAATCCAAATTTTGCGGCCATCCTTACGGCGCACACGCGACTCCGCACCCAAGACTTGGCCATGCTGTTGCAGATAAGTTTTGATGCCTTCCCGCCGTCCCGATTGAATATAGAGCTGTGTTCCAATATCCGTAATCGAGACCATGAGTTCCTCGGGAGAATCATAGCCATAAATTTCAGCCAGCGCAGGATTGACCGTCAGAAAATGTCCATCGGGAGCGGTTTGAAAAATACCATCGATCGAATGTTCGATCATATGGCGATAGCGTTCTTCTAACTTTCTGCGTTCCTGGAGTTCCTGTTGGACTCGAACATTTTGATCCTCCAATCGTTTTTGTAATTCCCGCAGATTTAATTGATGATTGACCCGCGCCAGCACCTCTTCTACATGGAAAGGCTTACTGATGAAATCAACACCACCCACTTCAAAGGCGCGAACCTTGCCTTGAGCATCATAAATTCCGCTCATAAACAGCACAGGAATATCTTGGGTTTTAGGATTTTGTTTGAGCTGGGTACAAATGTCATAGCCATTCATTCCTGGGATTTTAATATCCAAGGCAATCAGATCAGGCTGTTCCTGAAGGGCGATCGCGATCGCCCTCTGCCCATCCATCGCGGTTAACACTCGGTAGGCATGTTTCTTCAAGGCAGTGGACAGCAATAAAAGTTCTGTTTCTAGATCATCAATTAAAAGAATCGTTGCTCGATAATGCTGATTTTCAATTTGCCGAAAGCCTAATAACTGAAAAATTTCCCGTTCGACCTGGCGCAGTTGCTGCGCATGGCGGGTGGTTGCACTGCTCAATGTCTGATGCAGGAGACTCAAATGCTCTAAATGTTTAACTTTAGCGTTCAGCACCGTGGGATCTCGCCAAAGTTGTTCAATCACCAGATTCAGATCGCTCAACGGATCCACAATATCACCGGATGCCTGGGTGATGATGGGTTCTAGCCGATCGAGGTTTTGGTGCAGAAGCTTGCGCAGATAATAGACGATCGCCGGTGACAAATGCAGGTTGGGCGGATGCGATAGGTTGAGATCAGAAGGAGAATCGGAGTAGGGCATAGGAGCATGTCACAAACCAGCATTGCATTCCCCTCAGCAAAATACTCTTCACTATTTGGCGCAACCCATTGCTCTCTTTCCCAATCTTTTACATCAATAACCTAAAACGCCCTACAACGGTGCGAGCAATCCTCCAAGTTTAAGGGAAGCCTAGGGCATAACCGGGGCTATGTCTTCGGCAAATACTCAGCAAATGAATGACTCGACCAATACAAGGGTACGAATACAAGGGTAATTGAGAAAGCTCGTCAATTAATAAAGAGTAAAATATTAGGGATCTCCAGATTCTAAGATATTTCAGGGATTAACAGGGGTTTTCCTCACACTTATCAGGAACTTTCTCAGGAACTTTTCCTGAGGAACTTTTCCACTGAGGTTGAAAGTCTTTGTTCAAGGAATTCTATTTTGTGTCCCTTCTTTGCCAGACATGCCACTCGTCTTCTAGCGTCTTCAGTACAATAGAGGTAGCAAGCGGGTGAGAATCATCCCTGGCAGAATTCTCGTTATGGGTCACGTCTTGACTGGTCATCGTTTCTATTGCAGAACATCTATGAAACCCTATCCTCATCTTGCACGTCTGATGTTTGGTTGCCTGCTGGGCAGTGGTCTGATGGTTATCAGCAATACTTCTCTCCGGGCACAAACCGCTGCGGACTTGGATCCACTCAAGGATTTTCAATCGGATACCGTGAGTGATCCGTTTTCCGATCGCACAGGGGATAACCGGGGCTTGTTCAACTTGATCCATCGGGCTATGCAAGGACAAACTAATTTGGATCCTGCCTCTGTTTCGATCGAGCAGCGGAAAAATGTGGACGATGCTGCGGCTGCCTTTCGGGCGAGACAGCAGCAGTTGTTGCAGAAGCCAACCAATTCAATTCCAGGGTTGATGATTCCTGCACCGACGGTAACTGCGCCAGTGGTCAACGATACTCCAGCCACGGTGTCTTCTCCCACGCCCTAGGGGCATCAGCCGTTGCACGCTGTTTATAGATTCGAGAGATCCCTAAATCGCTGTCCCGCAATTTGGGGGTTTTTGGCATGACTATTTTGGTATGACCATTCTGGATTTGGTCTATTTTTCTGGCAACTCGTTGAACAGCCCAATCGTCAGCCGCAATTCCTAGGAAGGGCGCAGGTCTATTGTGGCGTTTCTGGGCAATGGAGCCGAGGCGGGCTGGTAGATAGGAATAATGACCGTAAATTCTGCCCCTTCATTGATTGCAGACACACAGCTTAATGTGCCAGAGTGCTTTTCAACAACAATTTGGTAGCTGATGGAAAGGCCCAGCCCCGTCCCTTGGCCCGTTGGCTTGGTTGTAAAAAAGGGTGCAAAGAGTTGTTGCCGAGTGTCTTCAGTCATACCCGCGCCATTATCGCGAATGCGAACAGCAATATGTTGTGGATCAATCACTTCTGTGTCTACCCGAACCACACTCGGTAAGGTTCGATTGACTTCAAACGTCCGATGTTGACAGAGTTCATCAATCGCATCGATCGCATTGGCAATCAGGTTCATAAAGACCTGATTCAATTGGCTGGGATAGCATTCCACCAACGGCAGATCACCATAGTGTTTTTCTAGCTGGATCGCAGGCCGTTCCTGGGTCGCCTTGAGTCTGGGTTGCAAAATCAGGATCGTCCCTTCTAAACCTTCATGAATATCGACCGATTGCACCTCCCGTTCGTCCGTTCGCGAAAAATTGCGCAGGGAAAACACTAAATTGTGGATGCGTTCGCTTCCCATTTGCATCGAACTAAAAATCTTTTGCAGGTCATCTAGCACAAACTCGAGATCCATCGTGTCGATCTCAGTTTGGATCGCGGGGGCTGGCTCAGGATAGTGCGCTTGATAGAGTTGAATCAACTGGAGAAGTTGCTGAACATAGGTGTCTGCATAGTCAATGTTCCCGGCAATAAAGTTCAAGGGATTTTTGATTTCGTGGGCCACCCCTGCAATTAACTGCCCTAAGCTAGAGAGTTTTTCCGTTTGGACTAATTGGGCCTGGGTGCGTTTGAGGTTGCTGAGCATCTCCTCTAACTGTTCGGTTTGCGCTTGTAACTGCTGCCGAGATTGGGCGAGGGCTTGATTTTGGAGTTCAAGTTCCTGGGAATAGTGCTGAAGATTGCGGTAGAGGCTAGCATTTTCGATCGAGATCGCAACCTGAGCCGTGAGCAATTTCAGCACCGCCAGTCGATCGGGGGTAAAGGCTCCCAGGGTTAAATGGTTTTCAAGGTACAAAATTCCCGTCAGCTTGCCTTGATAGACCATCGGGAAGCACAGAACGGATTTTGTTTGCTGCGCTTGAATGTACGGATCGCCGCCGAAGCGATCGTCGAGGGCCGCATGGTTTAGGACGATCGTGGTGTGAGTCCGTTCCACGTAGGCAATCAGCGTGAGGGGCATCCGTTGGGATAAATCACCGGCGTGATCGCGATCGCCCTCGGAGATCGTCGTCTCCCAATCTTCCCCTTCTGACGGGGCATTCACATAGCCCTCAGCTTCAATCTTCAGTTCAGCATCCCGTCGCACCACCAAGAGCCCCCGATCAGCTCCTGCGTTCTCAATCACAATTTTCATCAGCTTTTCCATCAAGCTGCTAAACACGATCTCACTGGAGAGGGCTTGGGACGCTTTGATCACCGTCATCCAGTCTAAGGTCTGCGTCGATCGCGCATTCCACGGTTGTTGAGGCGACTCCGGGAAAAGCCGATCGCTTAACCAAGTTTCCGCATCCCGTCGAGGTTCGCTCCCGGCTAATTGTTGCCAGTCCTGCCGTAGCTTCACCACTTTGGCGGTGGCTCCCCATTGAGCATAGGCCGCGCAAGCATCCTGAAAATACGATCGCGCCATCCGCGATCGGTGTTGCCGACGGTGATATTTGGCGGCCTGTTCACAGGCGATCGCCTCAATGGCCCAACAACCTTGTTCGTTCGCTGCCAAAATGGCGCGATCGTAGAGCGTAGTTGCTTCCGCATCTAACCCTTGCAACTGAGCCATTTCCGCTTGAATCAAGAGGAAGCGATGACCATAGTTGGCAGGACAATGGTCAGCCCATTTCTGAAATTGGCCGCAATGGGCTTCTAGCGTTTGCCAGATGTGCGATCGCTCAGACTCTGTTCCATGGGGATAGCGGGCTGCCAGCAGGAGCGCGGTATAGAAGTAATGCTCCACCGCAATGGCCACGCCAAAATGGCTATCCACAAGTTGTGCTGAGGCTTGCGCGATCGGATGGGCCTCCTCGTACTGTTCAAATAAATACAGACTTTGGAGTTTGTAAATGTAATATCGGCTGAGGGTATTCTGAGGTTCGTTAGGTTGTTGCAGTTGTTTTAAGAGTTCGGTTTCCGAGATTTCCCCACCGCTAAAACTGCCGTCCGCCTGGGTCGCTCCCTGTAAACTCCGAATAAACTGTTGTTTAATCACCGCATCGTTAATAAACGTGGAACTGCGTCGCTGCGTTGCAAATTCCTGGGATTGCTGAATATCCTGTTCCGCTTTGTCTAAACTGATTCCGCTCATAAGGGTGGTATCAGCTCGCAGCACCAGGGAATAGAGGGCGTAGAGAAATTCTCCAGTTTCACAGCACTGCTGGAACGCCCGCAGTAAATATCTTCGGCAGTCTAGAAATGACAGTTGCCAGTGTGCGAGCAATCCCCCAAAGCTAAATTGCGTAATCCCTTGCAAGGAATTGAATTGCTCACTCATTTGCAAGGCAACTTGGCCAAAGGCGTGGGCCGTGGGATAGTTTTCCGCCGCACTCAGAATGGTGCCATAGGCGACGCAGCCATAGGCAGAATGGGCCGTCAGCCCCTCGCGTAAGGTTCGTTGCACCATGCGCAAGATGACCCACTGATAGAACAGACGATCGCGGGTCACCGATGCGGCAGCCAAGTATTGCAATACCTGCATGATGACTTGATTCTGAGCATCCTGAGCCCGAGAGAGCCTAGCTAGGTGGGCAATGTCCCGATCGCCGAGGGTATCTTCTAGCAACTGTTGGAGCTGGTTATGTTCGGCTGCAACGACTGCGCGATCGATGACCGCTGGAATGGCTTCCCCTAGCAAGCTCAAGCCCGCCCGTCCCAGCTCTAGTGCCTCCGATCGCCGATTTTGACTGAGGTAAAGCACCATTTGCGTGGCGTAGACTTCCACCCGTTCCAGGTCACTTCGAGCGTGGGTAAGCAATGTACTAAAGGCAACATCCGCCCCTTGCCAGTTACCACAGAGATATTCACATTCCAACTGTTCACTCAGCAGATCAAAGGTGAGGGAGTAGTCATTTTCCCAACTGTTGGGAGGCAGGAGGGCAATCCCCATGGCGAAGTATTTGCGAGCCGGTTCATAGGCAGCAGCAGACTTGGCTTTTTTGCCTGCCCCTAAATTGAGGTGGGCCAATTGCCAGCGTTCTTCCGGTGTGCGGATCAGATCGCGACCGGCATTGAGTTGGTTAACGACTTCAAAGAGTTGATCATCCTGGCGCAAACTGAGCATTTGCCGCAGACACACTTGGCCTACTTTGAGATGGAAGACTTGACGTTCTGTGGGCAGCAGGAGGGAATAGGCCGCCTGTTGCACCCGATCGTGCAAAAAGCGAAAGGTAATGCCCTCGGGTTGCTCTTGGAGCAGCCACAGTTCCCAATCCAGCGATCGCGTGGCTCCCAAATTAGCAGGCAAAAGCAGCCCCTCCCGAAAGGCATCCCAAAGTCCTTGGGCCGTTTCAGTGGGGGAGCTACCCTGCACCACGGATAGCAATCCCAAATTAAACTCATTCCCAATGCAGGCCGCCACTTTGAGCAACTGTTGCGTGACCACTGGTAAGCGTCGAATCTTATCAATCATCAGATCCACAACATCTTGGGTAATGCCCAAGTTCTGAATCTGGTTTAAATTCCACTGCCAACCGCCCTGCCCATAGTCATAGGTAATTAACTGCGCACTCTCTAGAAATTCCAGCAGTTGATTCAGAAAAAAGGGATTGCCTTGGGTTCGATTAAATAACAGCTCCGCAAAGGGGGTAATGGATTCAGGACTTAACCCAAAACTATCTGCGAGTAACTGAACCGTATCGGGCAGATGGAGCGGCGGGACTTCCAACACCTGGGTAATCGGCAGGGACGCCAGTAGATGGAGGGGATGGTTACCCTGGATTGGTTGGGAGCGATAGGCTCCAATAATGAGTAACGAAACTTGATCAAGCTCCGTTAGTAAGCGATGCACCAGGGTGAGAGAAGCCGCATCTGCCCACTGGAGATCATCCAGGAAAATCACCAAAGGATGATCCTTTTGGGCAAAGATTCGCAGAAATTGTTGCAGGACTCGATGAAATCGGTTTTGGCTTTCGAGGGCATCAAGTTTGGCTGGCGGCGATGGCGTTTTGTCTAGAAGAACGGCGATTTCTGGAATGACATCAATCAGGATTTGGCTATTGTTGCCGATCGCTTGGGCTAGCTTTTCGCGCCATTGCTGTACTTGGGCATCGCTCTCGGTCAAAATTTGGCGAACCAATTCCTGAAAGGCTTGAATCAGGGAAAGATAGGGCACATCCTGACGAAATTCATCAAATTTACCCGTGATGAAATAGCCTCGTTTTTGCAGAATCGATCGTTGGAGTTCATGGACCAGGAAGGACTTGCCAACCCCTGCCGCCCCCGACACCAGAACAAATTCCAGCTGGCCTTGGCTAGCCCGTTGAAAGGATGCTAACAGTGAAGTCAGTTCCGTATCCCGACCGTAGCGTTTTTGGGGAAAGCGGAACTGTGTAAAGCGATCGTGCTGAGCCAGCGGAAACTCAACGATCGTGCCTGTCTGCATCAGTTGTTCCAGGCAGTGCTTGAGATCCGCCTTCAGGCCATAGGCACTTTGATACCGGTCTTCCACGGTTTTCGCCAGCAATTTCATGACGATCGCGGAAAGCCCCAGGGGGATCGCTGGATTTTGTTTATGCAGCGGCACGGGTTGGCGAGCAATGTGACAATGTACCAGTTCAATGGGATCCTGAGATTGAAAAGGCGGTTGTCCAGCCAAAACTTGATACAGGGTCACCCCTAACGAATAGAAATCCGTTCGATAATCCACAGCCCGATTGAGGCGTCCGGTCTGTTCAGGAGAGCAGTACATCAGGGCATGCCGAAACGGGGAGGCCAACTCCCAACGGCCTGAAACCGATGGCAGTCCTGTATTCATCCCAAGATTAATCAGCTGTACCGTTCCGGTGGTGGGGTTAATGAGAATATTATTCGGATCCAAACTATGGTGAATAATGTGTTGCTGGTGGAGTTGGCCCAAGGTCTCGACTACTTTCACAGTCCACTGTAAAATTTCCACCAACGAAAATTTTGTAGACTCAATCCAGTGGGCTAGAGGGTAGCCACCTAAATCTTCCAAAACCAGCAGGGGACATTGTTCACTCATTTCTAGGTTCAACACCTGGGCAAGGCCCGAGATGCTAAATTTTCGACTTACCTCATACTCATATCTCAATTGATGAATGATTGAATAGGCGATCGAATCCACTTGAATGGCTTTCAAGAGGACAGGTGCCTGATCCTGGTTACGAATCGCACGGTAAATTACCTGGCCTGCAACTTGGTAAACCTGCTCAACTAGACAATACCCTGGAATGGAACAATCAATCAGTGGGGCATCCAGCATCAAACAACCTCGGCGCAATCGAGCACACAATCAACCATGGATCGTTGTACCTAATCATTAATAGCTTGCCCCAGTAAGTTTATGGCCTATCAAATGGAACTTTTTCGTTCCTCAGTAAAATTACAGTAGGGTGTACAGGTATTCAGTACAAAATTGGGTCAGGTGCAAAATTGGGTCAGGCACAAAATGGGTAGGACGCAGAATTCCCGGTGGTCATGGATCGGCCTAGGAGGCTAGGGAGATCGTTATTCCCCAGCCTCCGTATCTCCAGCCTAGTATCTCCAGCCTTCAGTCTGAACCAGTCTGCTGTACCGTTCAGGAGCCCCCGTTCTGGATAGCAATAACTGGATCTGAACAGGAATTCATGACAAATTAATTTTGTAGAACGCCATCCTCTAGGTGAATCACGCGATCGGCCACTTCCATAATGCGGGGATCATGGGTCACAATCAGCACCGTTCTGCCCCCCCCTTTCGCCAAATCGCGCAGGAGTTGAATCACCGCATGGCCATTTTGGGAATCTAAGGCGGCGGTCGGTTCATCGGCCATAATCAGTTTTGGATTGCCGGCCAGGGCGCGGGCGATCGCAACTCGTTGCTTTTGTCCCCCGGACAGATCTCGCGGTAGACTTTTAGCCTTGTCACCCAGTCCCACCTGCTCCAGGAGTTCCAGCGCTTGGCGACGGGCAGCCTGCCGTTTGATTCCTTTCAAGTTCAGTGCCACTTCGACGTTTTCCAAAGCGGTGAGCGCGGGAAACAGGTTGAACCCTTGAAACACAAACCCGAGGTTCATCAAACGAAATTCTGCCAATTGACGACTTGACATCCGCGTAATTTCTTCCCCCAAGAGACAGACGCGCCCTTCGGTCGGGGTGAGAATCCCTGCTAGAATTGACAACAAAGTTGTTTTGCCGGATCCTGAAGGCCCCATAAGGAGCTGAATGTCACCAGCATTGATGGTCAGGTTGGCATTTTTGAGGGCATGGAACGCCTGAGATCCCGTTTGGTAGATCATACTCACCCCAGAGGCCGCGATCGCCTTTTGGGTCAATGCATCTTGAATTAAAGACTCGCGGCAAGGCGTGACTGTAGACGCAGGAAGGCTCCCAGGTCGGTGGATTTGGTCAAAATCAATCGCTGTCATTCGTCAAAATCTCGATAGCGGCATCAGAGCAGAGGGAGAACTGATTCTAGAGTTAGCTTCACCCGAAGGATCACCAAATCCAGATGTGGGAGCGAGTATATTCTAGTCTAGTCGCTTAATTCCCGTTTCCCAAGGGCATTATTTCGGGATCTAGACGCGGGATCTAGACAAGGAATATAGATCACTTACATATTGGTTACGCGACTTTATGCATAAAGCACTTTCCTGCGTTGCACGGCCCTACTTAGCGCTTTCAAGATTTGCGCTTTCAAGATTTACGCTTTGAAGGTTTACGCCTTAAAGACAATGGCTGGATCTACGCGAGTCACTTTTTGGACAGCAAACAGCGCAGACCCAATGCACATCACCACTGTGAGAACGAAAACTCCGGCAGCGGTGGTTGGCTCAATCAAAATCATGACGCCCTTAGCAGCCTGAGTCCAATGGCCAAGTCCAACGCAAAGCAAAATGCTGGGAATATAGCCCAAGATAGACATCCACAAAGCTTGTTCGATAATTACGCGGTAGATTACCCAATTGGACGCACCCATCGCTTTAAGAGTTCCAAATTCCCGCATATGGTCCGCCACGGAGGAGTACAAAATTTGCCCCACTACCACCATGCCAACAATGAACCCCACCGCGGCTCCTAGGCCAAGAATGAATCCCACGCCCGTGCGCTCTTCCCAGTAGTTACGAGTCAGGGCAGCCATTTCCCGTTGGGTATACACTTCAGTGGCGGGTAACGCCTCCCGTAAACGCTGTTTCAACCGATCTAGGTTTTCACCCGGTTTCGCTCGAATCAGAATGTAGGTGATGGGATCGCCCAAATTGAGTCGGGCTGGGGGCTGAATTTCTCCCACTTTCTGCCCCAGCGGTCGATTCTGAAAGCGGTTGGTGCAGTTGAGTTCTCCGTTACTTTGGCGGGTGCAGTTGATGGAACTAGATAGTTCAGCAGTCCCATAGGCATTGGCAGTTTCGAGGGAGGCAAAGAGAAAGGGACTAGAGGCGTTGGATTGCACATCATCGAGAAACCCAACTGCCGTAGCGGGTAAAAATCCGATGCTGCCTTGGCTACTCACTTGGTTAATCCCCAGCGATCGACGGCTATCTTGATCCAGCATCACGGTATAGGGCTGCTTGAGATCTTCGACCTTGCCCTGCAAAACTTGCCACCCTGCAAAGAGTTGCCCCTCGGGATTAAAGCCAAAAATTCTCACAGGAGCTAGTTTGCCATTGGCATCTCGCCAGCGCCCAGACCGGAGTAGCAGAACTTCCGCCCGATCGACCCCTACCACTTTTTCCGCCTCGGTCAAATAGTCCGCAGGCAGAGCAGACGTGAGTTCAAAGTACACCATTTCCTTGGAGGTTACCCAAAGATCCGCCCTAGCGTGGTCAATCACGATCGCGGTCGATCGACTAAACCCCTTAAGAATGCCTAGCTGAATAGTCACTAGGCTCACAGCAAACATAATCCCAGCTTGGGCAACCAAAAAGCGAGGAATATCTTCGAACAGATTTTTGCGGGCGATAGATGCCATAGTGGGAATAACCGACAGAAGGAAACCTAGCTAGACAAGTCAGCACTCAACCAGTCAGCCATGCCCCTTCAGTGTATCGAGAACTTTATCGCGAAACTATGGCAAACCCATAAAGCTAGCATTTCAAAATTACTATTATTCCTTATCAAGTACTTCCCAACGATATGGATAAATTATTAATCACCGCCTTCTTCTACCCTAATTGGCTGGAGCCCAGCCTAAGACCACTTCAATTTGATTAGCCAAACTTCCGGGGTCAAAAGGCTTAATCAAAACAGCTTTTGCTCCAAATTCTAAGTATTCTCGTTGTGACGCCACTTTCACGGTTGCAGTCAGCATAATCACGGGAATATGAGAGGTTTTAGGATTGGCATGAAGATTTTTGAGCGTTTGCAAGCCATCCATCCTGGGCATAGCAGCATCCAGCAGAATCGCATCTGGCTTAGTTGATGCCGCTAGTTCCAGTCCTTCTTCCCCAGAAGTTGCCGTTAGAACATCCCAAGTATTGGTAATTTGTAGACAAATCTTGGCGATTTCGCACATGTCTTCTTCATCATCAATCACTAAGATCCGCTTGAGCATGGTGACTGAACTCCTTGATCCTGTCAAAGTTTTTATGAATGGTGGCTGAAATAAGTAAAAGATTTCAAGTCATATTTGCAAAGTTGATATAGTCCTCCAAGGAATTAATTCAGCGAAAATTTATTGGCTGATTTCCCTTAGACAGTTTAAAAATTTACGAGAGAAATAGTTAAGTTGTGAGAAGTTGAAAGATGACACGAATCGTGTGCATTCGCTGGCATGATTCAAGTAAGTTCCCTGGATTGATTAACCTCACGACTTCCGTAGCACCACTGAATCTACAGGAGTGAGTTTTGATTTTTCAAGAATTTTTCAAGAAAGCTAGGTGAATTTTTCACCTCAATCAGCATCTTTGAACCCACGATCGTGAATTTCTACTGACAAGAATGTGCAAGGAAAATTCATGGTAACTGTTGAGAACCATAAAGCAAGAAAGTGGACCGCAGGTAAACAAACTACCCATTAATTGAGCGATGTTACAGCACAACTGCGGGAATTCATACGTTTCCCCTGCCTTCAGTCCAAAAGCCTTCATTTCACAATTCGTCTCCTATGCTTCCGAGCAGTTGATTCCAGCCCCGTCTGTGGATCAATCCCCATAGGTTTACTGAGAAAGCGATTTCGCTGCAAAATTACACATACCACTGACATTATTCCCAGAAATGCCTAAAAACTGACTACACTGACTACATTTACTAGCTACAGTCATGGTGGAGTGAAATGATTTTATCTGAATCTTCACTATATTTTTATATTTCATTATCATAGTGGTTATGAATCAGCAAATATTAGTGTGTTCCCCCTGTGGAATTTGAGGTTGAAATTTCAGGGGAAAAAGGATAAACCAATATTATCCGATCGATTATAATTCTCCATAATCGACCCAGGGTTGCATCAAGCGGAGAGTCCAGCAGAACAAGAAACTGTTAAATAAAGAACCCACGCAGCAATACAGTTCTCATTTTTGTTAAAAAACAAGGGAGTACTGTTAGGTATGTAATGCTGTAATCGTGCACCGCTATTCCATATTTAATCAGTAGTCTACGTTGCATAGGGGCTGTTTGCTTAGTAGCGGCATGTAGCCTATGACGATCGCTAGACAACGTTCATACCCCCCTTAACCTGTGACAAATTTGTCCCATAGGGAAAACCTATGAGTTTGCCCCATAGCTTGATCAGAGCACTCACCCTTGATCAGAGTGTTCAACTTGTCCAACCTCGATCAGATTGTCCGATGAAGGCTCAGCAAAGACCTAGGATGATGAATGAAGTCGAGGTTTTCGATTCACATTTGGCTTGATCGCCCACACACTGTAGTTGCCCTCCTGTTAGACAAGCCAATTATTCAATTCTCCTAATCCGACCTGGGTTCTGGTGTCCGCCCAGATGACTGCACAACAAGGAAAGAACGCATGACAGGTAACCTTTCAGAATTAGTTGTCCAAACGCCGCAATCTCTACAGGATGTCGCAGGTCAAGAGCTTCCCCAGGCGTTGCAAGATCCCATCGCTTTAATTAGTCATGAGCTGCGCACCCCTTTAAACTCCATTCGAGGTGCACTTGGACTGCTCTACGACGGTAAACTCCATGCCCAGTCGCAACAAGGGCAAGCCTTACTCAGCATGGCGTTGCGTAACATCGATCGCCTGATTCGCCTTGCAGAAGCAATTGAGAAGGAAACTGTTCCAGTAATGACTATTTGGACAGATTCAGATATGGAACAGTTCCACTTGGAACGAGAGTTTGAACAAGCTTTACAAACCCAGAGCTTGGAAGTGTTCTATCAACCGATTGTGATTTTGCAAACCCATCAGGTGATCGGCTTTGAGGCGTTGGCTCGCTGGCGACATCCCCAGCGGGGTTTTATTTCGCCTGCGGTGTTTATTCCCATTGCCGAACGAATTGGGAGAATTCAGGAAGTCGATCGATTAGTTCTGCGCACGGCCTGTCATCAACTCAAGGTCTGGCAGCAACAATTCCCAGAGTTGCAAGACCTGACGATGAGTGTGAACCTTTCTGCGCTCCAGTTATCACAGCCGGACTTGGTACCCTACGTTGCAACCGTTTTACAGGAAACGGGGATCACCCCCAATGACCTGATTTTAGAAGTCACGGAAAGTGCGATTTTGGAAAATCCGGAGACGGATGTGGAAGTTCTCCAGCACTTGCGAGATCTGGGCGTGCAACTGGCGATCGATGACTTTGGCACGGGCTATTCCTCTCTGAGCCGCCTGTATGCCTTGCCGATTACAGAACTTAAGATCGATCGATCCTTTATCTGTAATCAGCAGTGGCAAATGATTGAAGGCATCACCCGCCTAGCGGCCAGTCTGGGGCCAGAGGTGGTCGTAGAAGGCATTGAAACGGAAACGGAACTCAATGCACTCCTGAAAATTGGTTGCCAAAAAGCCCAGGGCTTTTTCTTTGCCCGCCCCATGGATAAGCATGGTGCAGAAACCCTCTTGGCGTCAGGCAGAACGTCGGTTGCGTTGATTTAGAGCCAAGCCTGAACTGGAACGCATGTTTGTTGCAACTGTTGGCTACAGCCGTTTGATCGTTTGTTACAACAGGGGGGCTAGGCTGAACGGTCGCGTGAAAGGTAGCGATCGATCGCCAGCTTAGCTGCCCCTAACATGCCTGCTCGGTTGCCCAGTTCCGCCCGGAGCAGTTGTAGGCCGTCCCGTGAAGTGGGCATCACCCGTTGTTCAATTTCTCTCCAGGCAGCGGGAAAGAAAAATTCACTACTGTCGCCAATGCCACCCCCAATGATGATGGCATCAGGCGTCAACACATAAATCAAGCTGGTGAGCCCGATTCCCAGATCTCGACCATAGGCTTGCCAGAAGGTTAAAGCCTCGTAGTTCCCCGATCGAGCCAGTTCAAAGAGTTCCGCAGGGTCTTTGCCCGATCGTCGTTGAATGGCGGAGATTGAGAGATGTTGCTCTAGGGATCCATCATTACCACTTTTGCAGGGATGGCCTTGGGGATCCATAGAAATGAGGCCCAGTTCCCCAGCAGCCCCGTGGCGTCCTGTGAAGAGTTGGCCATTGATGAAAACTGCGCCGCCCACCCCAGTGCCCAAGGTCAGTAGAATCATGTTCTGAAACGATCGCCCTGCCCCTAACCAAGCTTCCCCCAGGCCAGCACAATTGGCATCATTTTCAACAATCGTGGGACGACCCGTCTTGGCTTCTAACCAGGCGGCAACGGGGATATCGATCCAGTGGGGCAGATTGATGGCAATGCGGGCGACTCGGCCTGCACGATCGGCGGGGCCAGGGGTACCAATGCCAATGGCGATCGCGGTACGCTGCGGATCGACTTGGGCAATTCCTGCGCAGACTGCCGCGAGGGTGGGTTCTGGCTCAGCGGGTTGGGGGGTGGGCAGCGTCAGGGTTTGCAGACATTCGCCCGTGGGGGTAAAGCGCCCTAACTTAATGGCAGTGCCACCGAGATCAATCCCCAGGACTTGTGGCTTAGCTAAATTGGGAGACAGACTCGCCTCTAACGTAGGATCCACAACCGTCATTACGCCAACTTATCCCAAGCCTGGGCCACAATTTCAAATAACCAACGCCGCTGCTGAGGATCCAGCAAAGAATCATCAGCTAGCACTTCTGCTTTCAAGTCGTCTAAGCTTTGTCCACTGGCCCGCGCATTTTCGATGACCCCTGCGATCGCTTGGGCCAATAACTCATCATTGACAGGCTGCTGGCGCAACGATGCCAAATTTCGAGAGTTCCGGGGGATGGGATAATTCATAGGAGATGCAAAGACGCCTTAGAATCAAGATGAAGAAGTGTAAATATTTCTCAGCTATCTGATTGGTATCAGGAGTTTAGCTCATTTTGGCGACCTGTCAACCCCATTGCCCTCGGTAAATGATCGGAGTTTTCATACCGCAAATGAAAGAAGTTCTCTACCTCGAAATCCCCCAACCCAAAACCGATGCTGTGCGTGACTGGCTGCGGGAAACCTACCAACCTTTGACCGGGCAGAAAACGGCGACTCCCAGTGGCTGTCGGGTGGCGATCGGGGCGGGAGAACTTTCGATGTTTGTGTGGCATGTCCAGCGCACGACGTACTTAAAGGTGTTCCGTTGGGCGGAGAACTCGTTGCCCCAGGAAAAAGCAATCCTGACCCATCTCAATACAGCCATTCGATCGGCGTTTCCGAATCAGTATCCTGTGCCACCCCAAATTGATCTGTCCCGGCAGAGCATTTTTGAGGCATTAGCAGCGGATTATCCGGAAACGGTGAAATATTTCCAAAAAATTCCCAACGGAGAATACGACCTGACGCGGGTCTATTGGTGGGAGCAACGCTGGCGGGAGGGCGTACGCAATCCCCAAACGCCCAAGCAGGTCATCTTTGAGCGATCGCTCCAGGACTCGGCAGCCAGCCCGTCGGGAGCAGTGCCTCAACCGGATTATGATCTGATTTACGTCGGCGGGGCGTTGGGGGTTGTCCATGCGGCGGTGATGGCCCAATTAGGCTACCGGGTATTGCTGCTGGAGCGGTTGCCCTTTGGCCGGATGAATCGGGAGTGGAATATTTCCCGTAGGGAATTTCAAAGTTTGATTGATTTGGGTTTATTTACACCTGAGGAATTTGAGTCGATTATTGCAGCGGAATATGTCGATGGATTCCATAAATTCTTTGATGGCAATAATCCGCCCCAGGCGCGATCGAGCATTTTGCATACACCGACGGTCTTGAATATCGCGATCGATGCAGAGAAATTTTTGCGGTTGTGCGGGGAAAAGCTGACGACGGCGGGGGGTGAAATTTGGGGTGAAACGGAGTTCCAACGGGCGGAGGTCGATCGGACTTGTGTGACGATTCAGGCGATCGATTTACCGACCAAAACGGTGAAGGTCGCTACCGGTAAGCTGCTGGTGGATGCGATGGGCACCGCTTCGCCGATCGCGTGGCAGTTGAACGGAGGACGGGCCTTTGATAGCGTTTGTCCGACGGTGGGCGCGATCATTGCCGATGGCTTTGAGGAAGGGGTGTGGGATTCGCAGTATGGCGATGTCTTGTTCAGCCATGGTGACCTGTCCAAGGGGCGGCAGTTAATTTGGGAACTGTTCCCCGGTGAGGGCAAGGATTTAACGTTCTATCTGTTCCACTATCACCAAGTCCATCCTGACAATCCCGGCTCGTTGCTGGAAATGTATGAGGACTTTTTCACGATTTTGCCGGAGTATCGCCGTTGCGATATGGACAAGCTAGTTTGGAAAAAGGCAACCTTTGGCTATATTCCCGGCCACTTCAGCAGCAATGCCAGCGATCGTAAGGTGGCGTTCGATCGATTGATTTCGATCGGGGATGCGGCCTCGTTGCAGTCTCCGTTGATTTTTACAGGCTTTGGCTCCCTGGTACGCAATCTGGGACGGTTAACCCATTTGTTGGATATTTGTCTCAAGCATGATTTATTAACCACAAGTTATTTGGATCAAATTCGGGCTTACCAGAGTAATGTTTCGGTGACTTGGCTCTTTTCTAAGGGCATGATGGTACCGACCCATGACAACATTCCGCCTTACTTGCCCAATGCGTTGCTCAATACGTTCTTTGAAGTGTTGGCACGACAGAATCCGGATGTGGCTGATAATTTTATTAAAGATCGCGCCAGTTGGCTAGATTTCAACAAGATGGCGATTACGGCGGCCAAGATGAATCCGACGCAGTTGGCTTGGATTTGGCGAGTGACGAAGGTGCAGGAATGGGTGCAGTGGTTTGGTAGTTATGTGAATTTTGCGTTGAGCGCGATCGTGGGTTTTCTGCTGGGTGGTTGGTTCCCAGGGTTGGTGCTGCGGCAGCAGGCTTGGTTGGAGGCACGCTATCCTAATCTGTGGCTCTGGCTGGTGGCGCGGGCCTATGATGTGACCTATGGGTTGGGTAAGCCGCAGCGGATGCCCAAGGTGGAATTGCAGCAGTTGGGTAAACCCCAGGGCCGATCGACGATCGGGTCTACAACGCCGCCGAGGGAACCACAAACCACTGCACGGTAGGTGTGAGGTCGTAGGATACCGCGATGATGAGAACTGTGATCTGTTCTTGGGTTTGCTATGACTGCTAAAACGATCGCTGCCCACACCCTCAAACTGCACGATCTTAAAACCCGCTTCAATCTGCAAAAAATTGAAGCAGTAGACTTCTTTTGGGAATGGCTAGCTCAGGATGATTCCCTGAGTGAAGTCGAGTATGGAGCGCTCGATCGGCTGAAACGCAATTACCTCACCCGTGCCACCAGTTCTCCGATCGAGATTACAAACTATCTCTGTACGGTTGACAGAGTTGGACTTTCTTCGTAGGCTGGTTTCTCATAGCTGAGTACAGTCGTGTTCGTAAGTCCCCATTGGTCGCAGGCCGACCGTAAGGGCATCGAATCAGCTAGACCCCAAAAATTAAGGCGCTGCCCCAGTTGCTACCAACAACGTAAGGCAGCTAAACCCCCAAGCTGATCAAGGCAGCTAGGCGGTCTGACACGGATTTTAACATTCGATCGGGCCACCCTACTTGTCCTGCGCAAAAGGGTGGTCTTAATTTTTGGGATTTCTTCCCACCTCTACGTTTAGGAGAAATCCCATGGTGATTAATTTTGATCATCTCGATCGCGCGATCGAGGACGGTCGTAAACCGCTGCAATTTTATCTTTTGGGTACCCGCGAGGAAGTGCAATCGACGATTAATCAGTTGTACGTGCTGCGATTTAGCGACAGAGTTCGCTGGAGTCCGCCGGTGCCGGTGCCGGGGTCAAATTGGCAATACGTGAGCAAGATGGAGCGCGATCGGGCTAACCAATCCGATTGATCATCAAAACCGGGGTTTTAGGTAGGTTCCGTCCTGCTTTGGCGCGGTTGCGAAAAACCCCGGTTTTGGATGCGATTAAACGAATTCGCTCTGTCCTTTAGAAATCAGCTCGACTAGAAATCAGCTCGACTAGAAATCAGCTCGACAATCGCGAGACCACTCTCCTTTAAAGATCGTGCCAAAGGTTTTAAAGCAGCTTCCATCCACGGCGGGTTGGTTGAAAATCTCTCGTCTGGGCTCCCAGAACAGGCCCGTCTGCATTTGGCCCCGCACCACAATGCTATTGCTACCCATGGGAAGAATCACCGTTCGTTTTTCACCAAGGATGACATTCGGTACCTTAAAATCTTTCCGTTGCCTATTAATGAAGTAAGTAATTTGGTAGTCGGCCACATAGCCGCCCTGGTTGAATACCGTCACTTTGGGGGCCGTCGATGCCGATGCAGACAATGCCAGTGTGGGAACCGTCGCAAGGGTAACAGCCGTAGCAGCAATAATTTGACGAAGCATTGTGTTTCTCCTGATTGCGTATAAATTGCTGATCAATTGAGAGGGCAAATGGTTTTGCGCTGATGAGGAGAAACACGTTGGACTTTGGAGGATTATGCAATCGAGGATGATTCAGGCACTATTCTGGATTCCCGATCGGTGCAAATAGATCTAGCGGCAGATGCCCAAAGGTTTCATTGACCCCATCCTCATAGGCCGACTGGCAGGACACCAAGACGCCCCGATGCTGGCCCTCGTAGCCTTCGGCATGGCAACTGCGCATTTTAGGGTTGTATTTGATGTAAATGGCACCTTCCACCCCAGGCACCTCAGGCCGCTCGTCATAGCCCAAGGCCGCCATATATTGGTACAGGGCAAGTTGGCCCGTCGCCCGATCGTCCGCACAGACCCCAAAAATTTGATAGTCCGATGCTTCTGCCACTTGAGCCAGGGCCGCTTGTACGGTTGCAGAATCCGGCAGACGATCGGCGGGAATGCGATCGATACACAAAAATTGCCGTAATACCTTTAACGCCGAGGCTAAATCCAACATTGGAAGAGACATAACTACAAGCAGAAATAACAACAGAAATTGAAACGGCACTTTAAAACTTGTTCAAGCTGACAATTTTATTCATTGCCACCGAGCGATCGAAAACGCCGAAAATCCTACCTGATGTCTAGGCAGACCGACTAGACTAGAAGGGAGTTTACTCGGCTAGTTTACTGTATTCCCGATGGCGATTGTGAATTCCGTGGACGCACTCCCAACCCCAACCCTGGACATGCTGCACCAACTCCGCGATCGCCTGCGACCGGGGCAGCGGGAAATTGCCGATTGGCAGGGCGGACGGTTGGCTGTATCAGCGGTTCCCGGCGCGGGAAAATCCACTGGAATGGCCGTGGCCGCTGCGATCGCCATTGCCCGCCATCAGTTACACAGCCGCAAACAACTGGTCGTCGTTACCTTCACCCGATCGGCAGCCTCCAACCTCAAAGCCAAAATTCGCAGCTACCTGAAGGAACTCAACTTGCCCATGGGGGGCTTTACCGTCAATACGCTACACGGACTGGCTTGGTCGATCGCGCGGGGCTACCCGGAACTGTCTGGGCTGGCACCGGATGCCGTGTTACTGACCACGAACCAAGGGCATCGTCTGATCCGTAACAGCGTGGAACAGTGGATTAACCAGCATCCCAGCCTCTACCAACGGCTTTTGGAAGGTCACAGCTTCGACGGCGAAGAAACGGAACGGCTGCGGCGACAGTCGGTTCTGCGTACAGAAGTCCTCCCTGCGCTGGCGGATACGGTGATTAAGGAAGCCAAAAAATCCGGTTTAAAGCCCCAGGATTTGTTCGCCCTAGGAGAACAGGTTCAGGATGAATATTCTGTATTAACGATCGCCGCTGGGTTGTATGAGCAGTATCAAACCTTACTGAAGCAGCGCAATTGGATGGATTACGAGGAAATGATTTTAGGGGCGTTGCGGGTACTGGAGGAACCGTTGGTGCGCGATCGTTGGCAGTCCCAGGTCTTTGCGGTTTTTGAAGACGAAGCCCAGGACTCCAGCCCCTTACAAACTCAGCTGTTGGAAATTCTAGCGGGAGCCTCACAAAATTTAATTCGGGTGGGTGATCCGAATCAGGCGATTAACTCCACGTTCACGCCTGCCGATCCGATTTTCTTTCGTAATTTTTGCGAAGACTGTGCCCAAGACGATCGCCTAGCGGAAATGACCCAGGCAGGGCGTAGTAGTGCCATTATTCTTGATGCTGCCAATTTTGTCCTCCAGTGGGTGAATCACCAAGCCACCCTGAGCCAGCGATCGCGGGAGGAACGGGAACCCAAACAGTTGCCCCATCCCCTACTAAGTCGCTTGGCTGATAAACCCTTTCGACCTCAGCTCATTCATCCCGTGGCTCCCGATGATCCCCAACCCAATGCCAATCCTGCACCGGAAGGATTAGGTTTGGAAATTCACCAGCCTACTGATATTTTTGAATCCGTAGAACGTATTGGGAAACGGATTGTTGATTTATTAGAAAAAAATCCAGAAACCTCAGTGGCAGTACTGGTGAGAACCAATGAGCAGGGTCGATTTGTCGTGAGGCAGTTACGGCGATGGCATGGAGAGGAATTCCGTATTTTTGAAGTGGGGGAACGCGATCGCAAGTCCCAAATTCCGGGAGAGATGCTGGGTTTACTGCAATTCCTCGATCGGCCCCATTCGCCGGACAACTTGAAAGCAGCACTCTCAGCCCTGATGGAACGACGGTTAATTGCCCCCCAGGATCTGAATGCGTTGGTGACTGCTCCGGAGCAGTTTCTCTATCCCCTCGCGCTTGATCCAGAACAGGCTCCTGCGGTGCAGTCTGCCAGCCGCTATTGCCGCAGTTTACTGCAAGCACGGCAGCAGTTGCCCCTCTATCAAATGAT
The DNA here is from genome assembly GCF_014697025.1 of Alkalinema sp. FACHB-956. NCBI lineage: Bacteria > Bacillati > Cyanobacteriota > Cyanophyceae > Leptolyngbyales > Leptolyngbyaceae > Alkalinema > Alkalinema sp. FACHB-956. The sequence continues at coordinate 403,111 of NZ_JACJRC010000002.1, forward strand.
TCCCTTCCTGGCCTATACGCTGGATTATGATCAAACGGAACTGGCAACGGCGGATAAGCTGGCAGAACGACTGAGCCAGCAAATGCAGGAAAATACGCTAGAGGAAATGCTCAATGTATTAGGTGAAATCGTCAGTTCAGAAGCCTTTGAGCCCGTGGATGCTGAGGAATCCGACGATCGCTACACTCGCGGAGGCCAGGTGACGGTGATTACGATGCACAAGGCCAAGGGCTTGGATTGGGATGCGGTATTTATGCCCTTTCTACATGAAAACGTGATTCCAGGGCGGGTTTGGGTTCCTCCAGCGGCCAATTTTTTGGGCAATTTCACCCTGTCAGAAGTCGCACGGGCCCAAATTCGGGCTTGTATTCATGGGGAAGCGTTACCGGATTTACCCAGTGCTTGGGAACGGGCGGCCTCGCTGAAGATGGCGGAGGAGTTGCGGTTGCTCTATGTGGCGATGACCCGAGCCAAGCGGTTACTCTGGATGTCCGCCGCAGAAAAAGCCCCATTTTCCTGGAGTAAGCCCGATCAGCTAGACGATCGGCCTCCCTGTCCAGTGATTCCCGCCCTGCTACGCAAGTTCCCCCACTGCACGATCGATGCTGCCGATTTTTAGCCCTCTAGCCAATTGAAAATCTGACTCACCATCAGCTGTACCGCACTCGCAAAGTCAGGTACCGGAATGGGGGATACCGTAGGGGCTTCAAATACAGATGGTTTCTGTTTATGAATGCGTTTTGTCTTGTGTTGGTAGAAATTTCAGTTCAGCGGATAAAGATCCACGATATAGGTATTCGGTAATTTGTTGACCTAATACTTTTTCTTCTTGTGCTGTTGTGGGGAGTGGCAACCGCAGGGATTGGTAAAGGGAGCCGCGATATAGGTCAAAGGCTGATTCGATTAGGTCGCCGTAGAGTTCTGCGCTGTCCCAAATCCAGCTATAGGCGAAGCATGTAGAGACGATCGCGATCGGGATGACCCACAAAGCCCAAACTGACCATACTAAAAAAAGCAAACTCCAAGCAAAGACCCGCACACCGTTGTTGAGTTGGGCACGGGCGTCTTGTAGTTCTTTTTTGGCGCTGTCGGGGAGTAGTAACCAAAGGCGAGGCCAGCAGATGATGGCGTCTAAGCCGTAGCGATCGTTAGGGCGACGTTCGGCAGCGCGGAGGAGGTTGCCGAGACGGGTGGGGAGGAAGTCGTTTTCTTCGGTAGGAAATTGGCGGATGGCGCGATCGTAGCGGACAAGTTCTGCCCGTTCTTGCAGAGAAAGGGAGGACGGATCTCGAAGTCGTTTTTGGCTGAGGGGTTTCCGGCGTTTATTTAATTGTTTGTAGCGATCGATCTGGCGCTGGGTCATGCAGTTGAGGAGGGGGCGCAGCAGATCGCGAAGGCCAGGATACCAGTAGCCTTCTAGCCCCCGCAGAATTTCCACATCAAACCGTTGGACAATCAGCGCAGAAATGTAAATGAGAATGGAAATTCCGGCTAGAACAGCAATTTGCAGCGCTTCGAGTTTAGCATCGGGAAATACCTTGGCGATGGGTTCCCAACCATAGCGAGTAACGTAGGCCAGAACACCACCCATCCAAAATATAAATGCAGGAGTGAATAAGGTCGCCACCCATTGTTCTGCGAGTTTTCCACCTACGCCTTCAAGGAATTTTGCGGACATGATGCACGGACTCCAATAGAAGGTTAGCCAGAAATAAGCGCTACGGTGGGATGGTCAGGGCAGGGATCGGGAGTTATGCCAACAAAGGGAATATCAGTAATGTAATCACATTTAGGACAGCGATAGATGAGAGGGTTTGTAACTGGAGCAGGATTGCCAGGAAGATTGAACGATCGCGTTATACCGACGGGGTCTTCACCTTTGAGGTAGCGCCGCATCCATTCTCGGGTGGTTGTGTGATTCCGGAGTAGTTCGGTGATTTGGATTTCGACGGCTTGCCCAGACTCTGCTTGGGTGAGTAGCGTTTGCAGTTGACGATCGACGGTTTGGGCGGTTTCTGGATCGAGCAAGCTCGCGAGATGGGGGCGAATTTCCTGGGCGGCCAAAAGGATTTTAGATTGAGTCATTGTCTTGAATCCGTGATGAGATGTGAGAAAGTTGATAATCCAATTGAATTTAGAATGTTGCGATTTGTATATACCTTACTTACTCCTGGCGCGATCGTTTCAGTACTTGCTGGACTGTTCCATAGAATTCACCACAGAGTTCCTCTAGTTCATGTTCGATATCTTCCCAGCGGCCTAACTTACTCATCCATTTACCATTGGGTAATTGTCTTGCAGCATGGGTAACTTCACCATCGGACTTGGCATACAGGGCAATTTTGTCAAATCCTGTTTCGAGGGTTGCATCTTCGCAAGGCACATATCCAAAGGTTGCGTAGGCTTGAATGAAGGCCGCGATCGTTAACTCTGCGGAGACACCATCAATCCAATAGTAGGGATTGGTCGGTTCCAAGGGATTCCACCAACGATCGTTTTGTTCTGCGGCCCAAGCGAAACAGTTATAGGCTGGGGTGATAGGACTGGTAATCCGATATCCGGTTGCTAGCAAATTGGGAAACTGGTTTTCTTTATAAAATGCCAATCTACCATCGGTAGCCATAGGCTTTCCCCCACTCCAACCAATCGATCGCCATCTGTTGCAAGTTGCCTCGATGTTCTTGCTTCACGGGGTTTTCTCCTGTGATTGCTTGCAATGCCCAAAACCAATGGTCGGGTTCTTGCTCTAAATCGCGTAAAAGCAACGGCACGACAGGCTGCCCCATGCCAATAATCCGTTGATAGGCCGGATGGATCACTATCTGAGAGACTACGGAGAACATGCCTGTCTCCTGCCGCCACTGTTCTGCTAATTCCAAAAATTGAGCTTCTAATTCTGAGGTTTCTACACAGGCAAAAGCGTATTTTGGATTTTCTCGATCGACTTGAATGACTGCCATAGGTCACGAGTCTCCTGTTTTCCAGAATGCCGTCTCTCATTTGTCTTTTATTCTATACACCTGTATAGCTAAACGCCGACCAGTGGAAGGGGTGGGCGAAGGAACGTTCGTCTTTGTCTTCCCAGGCGAGTTCGTCGTAAAGCTGTTGGGCAATTTCAGGGGACATCCGAGTTCCAGTGATGGTAGGAAGGAAGGTTTTGAATTCGCTGACTTTTTGATCGTTGGTGGTGTCGCGGAGCCAGATTTGGGCTTGGCGGAGGGCTTGGTCGGGGGGGAGGTGTTGCTCGCGCCAGAGGTCATAGAACTTGGTCAGGAGCATCATGGTGCTGAGGTCGCTGACTGACCAGAGGGAGGCGACGACTGCGGCGACTCCGGCTTGGAGGAGTCCCGTGGGGAGGCTGATGGCTTCGTCGGCGTTTTTGGTGCCTGTCATCCCGGTTTCGCAGGCGGAGAGGATAGCCAGACGGATGCCGCGTTCCCCCTCGCTCAGGTTCAACTCGAAGATATCCTTCAAGGTGAGCAGTCCGTCACTCATTACAAGACCACTGTTGAGCGGGTCGGTGAGGTTGGCGGTGCCGTGGCAGGAGAAGTGAACGATCGCGGCTTTGGGGAGGTTCGATCGCACGGTTTGGACGGTGGCTTGGTTGTGGCGTAGGACGGTGGGGTTGGGGAAGCTGGCGATCGCGCTATCGATTTCCCGTTGGGAGTTGGGGAGGTCTTGGCGGGGGTTGTCGATCGCGAGGATGGAGTGGGCTGGGACGCGAGTGGCGATGGTTTGGGCGGCGGTGAGGGATTTGGCGTTGGGGGCGTAGGTGAAGTGGATGGCGTCGAGGGCGTAGCGGCGCTTGGTGGGAGTGTTGGGATCTTCTGTCCATGCGGCGTGGAGGGGCAGGAGGCTGAGGTATCCGGTGGGGATGAGGGTGGCGTGGGGATGGCCGAGGGTTTGCAATTGTTGGACGATCGGCCCCATGAGGAGATCCCAGAGTTGGCGGGTGGTGGTGTCGATCGCGTCGAACCAGGCTTGGCGATCGGTGGAGGCTTGGTTGTAAGCGGCAAACCAAGTCTTGTTAAGTAGGTCGATGAGTTGGGTTTGGTTGAATCGATCGAGCCAAACGGGGGTGATGTTGACGGCGTTGGAATGAGATCGACTCACAATCAGGGCAATGCTGCCGTTGGGGGTGGTGGCGATGTAGATGAGGGGGTTGTCTGGCTGGAGGGCGATCGCGATGTCTTGCCATTTTGTGGGCGAGAGGAAGTCTTCGTAGCTGGGGATTTGGCGGATTTGCTCGATCGTGGTTTCTAGGTCTGCCCGGAGCTTGAGCGCAGTGTTGCGGAGGGTTTCGGGGGTGAGGCTGTGACGATCGGCGGAGGTGGCGAAGTTCCGTTGTTCGGCTTCTAGGTTGCGGAGTTGTTGGGTGATGTTTTGGTATTGGTTGTAGAGGATTGGGTTGTGGGCTTGGAGGTGGTCAAGGTTGGCGCGATCGCGGTTCAGGCTTTCCGTTAGTCCACGGGCACGGCCTTGTTCTAGGGTGAGTACGGCTGTGGAGAGATCGCCTGTCCGAGCAAAGGCATAGGCGGCACGGCGGGGGAGATCTGCTGTTTCGGAGAGCGAGGCGGATTTGCTATCGAGGAGGGTGGCGCTTTGGTAGAGAATTTCGGCGGCGGTGAGGGCTTGGTCGTAGATGGGAATGGCTTCTGACCAGCGCTGCTCGTCGCTGTAGAGATTGGCGAGGCTGCGGGCAGTTTTGCGACAGTCATGCGGGAGACTTGTCGGGGTAAAAATGGTCAAGCTAGCGGAATAATGGGCGATCGCTTGTTCGATATTCTCCCCCTGATCGCCTTTGATGCGGTTAGAGTATGCATTTGCCAGGTTATTGGTGGTCTGTGCCCATTCGATCGGCATGGCAGTTTGCGTCATCACCGTCAAGGCTTGCTCGTAGCACCGGATCGCTTCTTCGATATTCTCGCTGCGATCGCCTTTGATGCGGTTCTTGTATGCAGTTGCCAGGTTCATGGTGGTGTTGGCCCATTCGATCGGCATCGCAGTTTGTGTCATCACCGTCAAGACTTGCTCGTAGCAACTGATACCTATCTCCAGGTTTAGCCTGCGTTGCCCCAAGGGAAACTGATTAATCAAATTGCCAAACTTTACAAAGACTGCTTCAATTAATGTCTTATCATTCTGTTGAATCAGTTCCTGAAATACATCAGGCAATGCCGCCAGTAACGCTTGATCTAATCGCGATAGATTCGCCCGAAAGAACCCATAAACCTGTGCCGGATCTCCCTGGGTCTGCGCAATCAACTGCAAAATCTCCATCAGAAAGCCTCTGGCATCCCCAGACGATGCCCCAGCAGAATTCGCCTCCGTCAACCCCAGCGCCTGCGCCACCTGCCCTGCAAACTGCCGCAGCCATCCCGCATTGCTATTACCCTGCCCCTCCAGCAAGTCAGCATACTGACCCATCACCCCCACCAGCCCCGCATCCACCAATTCCGCCTTCCCCTGCAAAATCGCCTCTTCCTGCCCCTGCGGACACCCCAGCAACTCCTCAATCAGCCCCACATAAGCCTGAACCCGCTGCTCATCCATCAGCCAACCCTCCCGCCAGTCATCACCTTTTCAAACTGGATAAACCATCCCCCCACAGCTTCACTATCCCCAAAGGAAATTCCGGAACTGATGCCAAATGCCCAGTGCAGCCAGAACCCCAGCAGCGGATACTCGCGGTTTATACTGTGGAAGAGCGATCGTTCATGGAGCAATTCCCGTGGCCCAAGCCTTGACTCCCCCCCAGCACCCAGCACCCCAAAGCCCATGTCCCTGGAAGAATTCTTAGCCTGGGACGACAGATGCGATCGACTATATGAGCTGATTGAAGGAATGCCCCTGCCCATTGACGATCCAACCGCCGACCATGAAGATGTCGCCGATACGATTTGTGATTTGCTCAAGGCACACTGCCTAGCTCAGAATCTACCCTATGTCCCCAAGCGATCGAAATTAGTCGCAATAGGCTCTCAGGAAAGTAAAGTCACAGCAAGACGAGCAGACATTGTGGTATTCAATAAAGCAACATGAGAAGGCATAAATGGCCTATACAGCTCCCCCGTTAGTCATTGAAGTCGTTTCAACGAATTGGCGAGACGATTATCTGACGAAATTGGCAGAATACGAATCGATCGGGGTACAGAAATATTGGATTGCCGACTACGCTGGGCTGGGTGGCGTGCGTTATCTCGGTCAACCCAAACAGCCCATGCTATCAATCTACGCAATGGATCGTGCAGCGGCAGAATATGGTGAACCGTTGCAGTTGCGGGGAGATACGCCAATCCTCTCGCAGGTACTGACAGGCTTATCCGTAACGGCAGAGCAAATTTTGGGCCAGATGGCTGGATAAAGAGATAGCCGATCGTAGAACTTGCGTCAAAGCATCCTAAACTGATTTTCAATTCGCAAGTCATTCTACATCACCAGTTATAGTCTTGCGATCGCCATTCCTCTAGCCATCGATCGGGCATTGTCAGTCCTATTTCGATAATCAGTCCTATGTCAATAAACTATTGGAGCATGGAGATTGGAATTCGTCATTTCAGGGAGACACACAGGGTCAGCACCCCAACACCCAAACCCTTGAATCTATCCAGAGAACGCACAGATTCCCAGACTTCCACAATCGACACAACCAGATCAACAGTATTTTCCATAGGGCTACAATCCTACGATCGTGTAAATACTCACAATCCTCGCAAGTTGCCAGATAGCATTCCATCTCATTTTTCTACTTAGCAAATCTAGTGCGATCAGCCACTGGTTTGGGCATCCTAAGCCAAACTTCCCTTGATGCGGTTCCGATCGGCCACCCAACGCTATGACCCTTGCAGCAACGACCTCTCCCCAACTGTTCCCAGAAATTTTGGGTTACACACCCACGGAACAACTCTACCTGGGAAGTCGCACAGCAGTCTATCGAGCCGTAGCAACCGCCACCCAGCAGTCTGTCGTCATTAAAGTCCTGCGGTCAGAGTATCCTAGCTTGGACGAACTGGTGCAGTTTCGCAACCAGTATGCCATCACCAAAAACTTGACCATTCCAGGAATTATTCAGCCCTTGAGCCTGGAACCCTGCGGCAATAGTTACGCCCTCGTGATGGAAGATTGGCACGGCATCGCCTTGGGAACCTACCTCCAACAGCAGCCACTCACCCTGGCAGAAAGCTTGACGATCGCCCTCCAACTGGCGGATATCTTGCACGATCTGGGTCAGCACCAAGTAGTGCATAAAGACATCAAACCCGCCAACATTCTCATTCAACCTGAGTCCAAACAAGTCAAACTGATCGACTTTAGTATTGCTTCTTTGCTCCCCAAGGAAACCCCAGCAATCCCAAGCGCTAATACGATAGAAGGCACCTTGGCCTATCTCGCCCCAGAGCAGACGGGACGGATGAATCGCGGCATTGACTATCGCACAGATTTCTACGGCCTAGGGGTCACCCTCTATCAATTGTTGACCGGACAACTGCCCTTTGAGTCAACAGACCCTCTGGAATTAATGCATTGCCACATTGCCAAACAGCCTTTACCTGTGCATCAGGTCAATCCAACCATCCCGGGAATGCTGGCCGCGATCGTCTCCAAGTTGATGGCGAAAACCGCCGAGGATCGCTACCAAAGTGCCCTGGGCCTAAAATCCGATTTGGCAAGATGTTTGACTGAGTGGAAAACGAGGGGAGACATCTCAGAATTTGAACTGGGACAGAATGACTTTCACGATCGCTTCTTGATTCCCGAAACACTCTACGGTCGCGACTCCGAAGTCCAAACCTTGCTAGCGGCCTTCGATCGCGTAGCGGCTCCACCGGAGAACCCCGGAGCCCGTGGCAGTTCTGAACTGGTACTCGTGGCAGGTTCCTCAGGAATTGGCAAAACAGCCGTGGTCAACGAAGTCCACAAACCGATCGTGCGGCAACGGGGCTACTTCATCAAAGGTAAATTTGACCAGTTTAACCGCAATATTCCGCTGTCAGCCTTTGTTCAAGCCCTGCGCGCTTTGATGCGGCAATTACTGTCTAAATCCGATCAGCACCTGCAAAACTGGAAAACACAGATTCTGCAAGCGCTGGGTGACAACGGGCAAGTCCTCATTGAAGTGATTCCAGAACTCGCCCAGATCATTGGCCAACAACCGATCGCCCCAGAATTATCCGGTACCGCTGCCCAAAATCGCTTCAACGTACTCTTCCACAAATTCATTGAAGTCTTTGCAACCGCCCACCATCCCCTCGTGATCTTTCTAGATGACTTACAGTGGGCGGATTCAACTTCGCTCCAGTTGATGCAGTTATTGATGAGTGGAACGGGCCATTTGTTGGTGCTAGGGGCCTACCGTGACAATGAAGTGTCACCCGCCCATCCATTTATTTTGGCCGTTGAAGCGCTGAGAAACCAACAGGTTGCTATCAGCACAATCACCTTATTACCCCTAGCACTCCAGGATACCAATCGTTTGGTTGCTGATACCCTCCATTACTCATTGGAACGATCGCAGGCGTTAACGGAGCTAATCGATCGTAAAACGCAAGGCAATCCATTTTTTACAACGCAGTTTCTTAAAACGTTACATGAAGAGGGATATATTTACTTCGATCGAGAGAATCACCATTGGGAATGCAATATCACTCAAATCAAAACATTATCTTTAACAGATGATGTCGTTGAATTTATGGCCTTACAATTGCAGAAGCTGCCAGTCACCGCCCAACAAGTTCTGAAATTGGCCGCTTGTATTGGTAATCAATTCGATTTGGTCACCTTAGCCATTGCTTCAGAGCAAACGCCAACGGAGACCGCGATCGCACTTTGGGAAGCCTTGCGAGAAGGCGTGATTTTGCCCACCGACCAAGCCTATAAATTCTTTCAAGCTCAAGATCCAGCGGATTCCCCCAGCAATGCTAACCCGGTTTATCGCTTCTTGCACGATCAGGTACAGCAAGCAGCGTACGCCTTAATTCCTGACCCTCACTTGCTCCACTCCATTCTCCCCAAGGCACCACAATTCAGGCCAATCGCCCCCCTAGCAACGATCGCCGAGTCCAATCATTCAATCCATGCTTCTGCCCCAACCAATGGGTCATCTAGCAGCACCGTCCATAGCACCTTCCATGACAATCTGGACTTTGCCACAATTCTTAAAGCGTCCCACAGCCTTTCCAGAACCATTCTGCTTGATGATTTACTGCATCAACTGAGCCAGATTATTTTGCAAAACTCCGGAGCCGAGCGCTGCACATTAATCCTACCGAATGCAGAAGCAGAATTGGAAGTGAGAGCGATCGCCACAACTGAAGGCACCCAACTACATCACAACCCGTTACAAAATAATCCTGATGTACCGACAAAGCTGATTCACTACGTCAAAAACACGTTGGAAACCGTAATTATTGATGATTGTAAAACCAATCTTCCCGTCATTGGTGAGTATTTAAGTCAGCATTGTCCCAAGAGTATTTTATGTCTACCCATTTTAAATCAAGGGCACTTAATTGGCATTTTGTATCTTGAGAATCAGTTGACCAGAGGGGTATTTACGAGCAATCGACTACTGGTTCTCAATTGCCTTTGTACCCAAGCTGCCATTTCCCTGGAAAACGCTCGTCTGTATCAAATCCAGCATCAAAGCGAACTGAAATTTCGGGCTTTTGTTGAAGATGTTAATGATCTAATTTACTCCATCACGCTAGATTCACGTTTTACTTATCTCTCCCCCCAATTTGAAACGATGTTTGGCTATCCAGTCAACAATTACTTGAATCAATCCTTTGCCCCTCTCGTCCATCCAGAGGATTTAGCTAAGGTGATAGCGTTCAATCAACATCTGATTGAGACTGGCGAGAAGCAAGCAGGACTGGAATTTCGTGCCAAGCACCAAAATGGCTCATGGATTTGGATTACTTGCAATAACTCGCCCATCAAAGATGAGCAAGCGAATGTGATTGGAATTCGCGGTATTGCACGGGATATTAGCGATCGCAAACAAGCAGAAGCTGCGTTAGTGGAGAGCGAAGCGTACCATCGTAATCTATTTGACCAGTCTTCCATTGGATTAGCACTCTGTAGCATGACTGGACAACTGCTGTATGTAAATACGGCTTATGCAAACATTATTGGACGAACGCCAGAAGAAACCCTCTCACTAAGCTACTGGGAAGTGACCCCTGAACAGTATGCCGATGCAGAACAACTACAACTGGAAAAACTACAAACCACTGGCCGCTATGGCCCCTATGAAAAAGAGTACATCCATAAAAATGGGCAGCGGGTTCCCGTGCGGTTATCAGGTGTGGTTGTGGAACGTCACGGCAAACAGTTTATTTGGTCTAGCGTGGAAGATATTCGTGATCGCAAAGCTGCCGAAGCCATTATTCAACAGAAAAATCATGCCCTTGAACAGGCGCTGATGCAAGTGCAACAGAGTCAGGCGCAAGTTGTGCAGTCTGAAAAGATGTCAACCCTAGGTAACTTGGTTGCAGGGGTTGCCCATGAAATCAATAACCCGCTCAGTTTTCTCAATGGCAGTATCAACAACGCTAAAGACTATATTCAGGACTTGTTAGGACATCTGAAACTCTATCAACAACACTATCCCAATGCTGTTGTATCTGTCCAAGATAACGCCGAAGACATTGATTTAGATTTCATCTGTGAAGACTTACCCACATTGCTCAACTCCATGCAAGGAGCCACCGATCGCATCAAAGATATCAGCACCAGCTTACGCACCTTTTCCCGTGCCGATACAGAATATAAAGTCAGAGCTAACCTGCATGATGGGCTGGATAGTACCATCCTGATTTTGAAATATCGCCTCAAAGCCAACGAGTATCGTCCTGCGATTGCGGTCATTCAAGAGTATGGTCATTTACCCTTGGTAGACTGTTTTCCGGGGCAACTCAACCAAGTGTTTATGAATATCTTGGCTAATGCGATCGATCTGTTTGATGAAATGGCTCAATCTCAATCTTTTGCTGAGTTGGAAGCAAATCCTCAACAAATTACTATTCGGACAGCCTTGGTTGATCAGCGAGTGCAGATCTCAATCCGGGATAATGGTAGAGGCATGACTGATGAGGTTAAAGCTAGAATTTTTGATCACTTGTTCACTACGAAGGCGGTGGGTCAAGGAACTGGTTTAGGGTTAGCGATCGCCCGTCAAATTGTGGAAGAAAAGCATGGCGGCACAATCGTCTGTCATTCAACCCCTGGTGTGGGGACTGAATTTTTGATTGAGATTCCATAATCCTGCCCCTAACGGGTCTATATCTCTATTGCCACCTTGCTAGAGCAGCTTGTAATTCTAGTCAAGCTGCTTCACGCCCCCCTGGGCGATCGGAAGGGCATCTTCCATAATTTGCGGGTAATAAATTTGGTGGGCAAATGACCTGCGGGCGTTGTGAATCCATTACCTGAATTTTGACAGTTTGGATCCAACCGGGGACCCCCCTAGAGTTAGCAATCTCACGAAACACTTACTGAATTGACAAGCTGGAGATTGCAGATACAGCTATAAACTCAGCAAGCAAAAAGGCTGAAAACGCAAGCTAAAACTACTAGTTTAGACTAGCTAATCATTAAGACTATACAATTTTTAAATGGCTCAGGCGGGATTTGAACCTGCGACCTTGGGCTTATGAGTCCCCTGCTCTAACCACTGAGCTACTGAGCCGTGCTTCAATTAATATAACACAGGTTATTGAAATATTGCTAGGGAATTTTCGAAAAACTGCGAAGAAGTTGCCAGCCCTCACCACTCCCCGATCGAGTCTCCTAGAAGCCCCTAGATGCCATCAGATCGGGCCATCGCCCCTTGATTGTTTTAATTGTTTGCCTGAGTTTGCAACAAATCCATTAGAAGATCAATACTTTGGCGCACCGATCGCGCAGAAGAGAGCAATTGCTCCTGTTCATGGGTTGTCAGCTTCAGTTCCACCACCTGATCTACACCTCGGCATCCCAAACGACAGGGCACTCCCAGAAAAATATCTTTCAATCCATATTCTCCATTCAGATAGACGGCTGCGGGTAACAGCCGCGCTTGGTTATATAACACGGCCTCCACCATCAAAGCTGCCGAGGAAGCGGGGGCATAGAAGGCACTGCCCGTTTGCATTAATTGCACAATTTCTGCGCCGCCGTTACGGGTGCGATCGATTAATCGAGCAATCGTAGCTTCATCCATTAGCTCAGTAATGGGGATTCCGCTGACTGTGGTATACCGAGGTAACGGCACCATTAAATCACCATGGCCGCCCAAAACAGTTGCATGGATCTCTGCGACCGAAACCCCCAGTTCCATGGCAACAAAGGTTTGGAATCGGGAGGCATCCAGCACCCCGGCCATCCCCATCACCCGATCGGGGGGCAAATCACTCACCTGCCATGCCAGATAGGTCATCACATCCAAGGGATTCGTCACCATGATGATCACTGCATTGGGAGATTGTGCGATCGCATTTTGCACCACCTTTTGCACAATTTTTGCATTGGTGATCAGCAGATCATCCCGGCTCATGCCGGGTTTACGAGCAACTCCCGCTGTCACCACCACAATGTCCGATCCTGCCGTATCTGCGTAGTCATTGGTTCCAAGAATTCGGCGGTTATGGCGCTCTACACCTCGCGCTTCCATTAAATCTAGGGCTAGTCCTTGGGGCCGACCTGGCACAACATCCAGCAAAACCACATCTGCAAGGTTTTTTTCCGCCAGACGTTGTGCCAAAGCACTGCCAACATTTCCAGCCCCAATGACTGCAACCCGAAACTGCGGGCAACCTAACACTTGGGCAGACAGCATAACTCCTACTCCCAAGCTCCTTCTCAGAAGAGCAACTGAAGGATGCTTTATCCGCAGTCTAGCAAGTTCTAACCCGAGAACGCTTCTAACTGATCAATCCTTAACCAAATATTGGGCGTGGGCACGATGCCAAATTTGACAAAGGCATAATCGCCACGAACGTCTAAGACTTCCCCAGGGGTTTCAAATAAATAGGATGGAAAGCGGCGATCGCTAGCATAGGCTTCAACACTATTTTCCAGCTTTTCGCGGATTGCCTTAACCATGGCACCTTTTTTGACCGTCATGATTCCACCTCGGGATCTGCTTTGAGGACAATTCAGAAATCGCTAAAAATCAAGGGTGAAGCCAAGACTTCACCCCATCTATTTAAGCAAAATTCACAGGTTTCTTAACACAGGTAACATTGATCAATTTATCTATACAATGCACACCCATTGTTCAATCCATCTTGTTCAATCCATCGACTTAAATCCAATTTAGAAAACTGGCTGCAACCCAATGGTTTCACCGGAATGGAAACGGTAAATTCGATGAATTTCATCGATAGCTCGAATTGACCTATCGATCGACCTCGATCGAGCCTGCCTATGAACCCGTAGTTTGAGCCGCTAGTAGTTGCTTCAGCTTCTCCAGGTCACTGGCCCAGCGAGGATCGGGCTGGAATCCTTCAGAATCGGAGGTGCTAGCAACACGGCGATTGTTACCACCGCCACCTTTGTTGTTGCCACCCTTGTTCCGGCGGTTGTTAGAAGCAGGAGCCGCAGGAGCCGAGCCTTCCGCTGCATCATCGCCCTTAGACCGAGGCAGCGCCTTTTCAATTTTGATGGCGTTGTCCTTCACCGAGACTCCATTGAATTTCTCAATGAATTGATCGGCTTCTTCATCGGTTTTGACAGTTACGAAGCCAAAGCCCCGACATTTGCCAGTTTTGCGATCGGTAATTAGTTTTGCGGAGACTCCTGCTTCAGAAAACACCGCTTCTAGATCTTGGCGATTGACATCCTCAGGCAGATTGCCGACATACAGACGAACAGACATTGGAAAAGACCTCCAGACTCAGAACTTTGAAAGAAAAAACTGTTTCATAACTGTGGGCGTTTCAGGCGAGGATTCTAGAAGGCGGGCTGGAGCTTCAACCTCAGCGAAACCATGTCCGGTTTTGTAACATTCCTCAATTAGCTCGCAAACGACTTAAATCCCATCCACCATCATGACATCTTTTCTCTATCCACCTTACCAAGACCTCTTCCTTTTTCAGACTGCGCCTGCAAATTTTCTGAATGTTCTTTTCACATTCCTGATAAACGAAGAGAAAACAAGGCTTGAAAGCCCTGTCTTGGTGTGTATTGACACCTTGACAAATGCCAGAAGCAAGGGCGAGAGACGACTCCACTCTAACTGAAAAATCAACCATTCAATAAAGTAGCATGCTGGTTTCTTCAGAGCTAGGTAGTTTTACAGATTTCTCCTAAATAGAAGAGCTCCTGTCAGCCACAATCCCCAGCGATCGAGGGCCTATTGCTGACGTTCTAGCAGTAAAAAGCCAGCCATACGGGTGGCTGGCGAAGCTTGCTGTGTTGGGAGGAGAAATATCTGATACCGAGACCATTCAAGACAACCTGATCGAACTGGGCAAATCCCACGAGGTAAATCCCACAGGGCAAATCCCAAAAGCGATGGAGGCTAACCTGGACGCAGAACTTTCAGTCTCCTTGTTAAGAAATGTAACATATTCGCCCGTTAAACTGCAACTGTTTGTTACAAATCGACGGATGGTATTCTCGATGGCCGATCGGGGTGAACCAATCGAGCGCAAGCCAATCGGGTACAAGCCGATCGGCCACAAGCCAATCGGGCGCAGATTACAGCAGTAGGTAGAGCCCCGCCACGATCGCGAGTATGGCCACAATCGTAGACCAGAGGGGATGGCTGCCGTTGTTGCGCCCTGCGGGACTGCGTAACCATTCCATATCCAGCCAAGGAGTTGCCCCCCGCCGCAGCCAACCAATCACGGTGACGGGTTGACCAACCTGATCGCTGGGTCGATCCTGATGCCGGAGCCAATTGCCGATCGGCCCCAGTTGAGAGAGGTAATGTAATCGCACCAGTCCTAGGGGCGTCTGTAACCATAAATCCTGTCCCAACCAGTTACTAATCCCCTGACGTCCCAACAATTGGCCTTGGAGTTTAATCCTTTGTGGCTGTAGAGGATCCAGCGTTGGATTTTGGAGAAATTCAGCCACTTCACTGCAACGGTCTTCCTGTAATGGATCGTGTTGTTCAGGGGGGCCACTCCGGAGGAGCGAGAGGGGAATTTCGGGAAAGAAGCGGTTAAATCGCCAAATGGTACCGAGGCCAAAACCGATTAAGGGGAATCCCATCAAGAGCCCATAGTCACTGCCCAGCCAACTCAGTCGATATTGCCCCAGTTGGAAGGCAAGCCAGCCCAGTCCCCAAGCCAGAGTTGCCACCAAATAGCCCCCTAGGGCACCCCAAAAAGGTGCAGCTATTATAAAGAGATTGGCTGGACGCGGTTTGGACTGGGGGGAGCGGGATTGTAATGCTGTGGGATCTGGGAGGGTAAAGTCTGGTTGTAGCTGCCAGGTTTGGGCATAGGTCATCAGACTGCGCAGGCGATCGGCCAGAAAGGCGCTGGGTTGATTCAGCTGGAGCCAAGTCCGTAAGGGATGACTCGTTTCCCAGGCCAGCACCTGAGTAGGAGATAAATACGGCAATGCGCTGCCGAGGGAGAGGATCGATCGATACCCTAGCGGTTGTAACAGTTCAAAACTTTCGAGCACGGGATCGACATGCCCCCGTTGTTCAACGGCTTCTGCGGTGCCCATGGCTAATTTGGCTAAAGCCCGAGCCAAGCCATTCGGGTTACCTGTCAGGTTGCAGGCAATTCGATCGCTATAGGCCGCACGATCGCGGCTCAGCTTCAATCCGGCCCAACGGAACATCCAAAATAAGCCATAGGCCAAGGCAGAAATCCCAGCCAGAATGTAGGCAGGGATCCGAATCAATCCAGCGAGCCAAGCCTTGCGGCCCGCTACCGCCTCTGCCCGTTGTAAGACCCAATCCCCAATATCGGCGGCCTGCCAATAAACCAGATAGGGAACCTGAATGACCGTTGTGACCCAGGATAGGGTTGCGAGGGTTTTGTGGACAATGTGCCCCATTTCAGCGGCATAGATCGCGGCAATCTCGTCATCTTCTAGGCGATCGAGACAGCCTTGACTGATGACAATGCGGGCATTTTTCGCCGAAAAACCATAGCTCATGACCACAGGAACCGCGATCGGTAAGAGCCCAAGGCTGGGAATCGGCATGTTTTGCTGTTGGCAACTGCGTTGGAGCAGACGATGACTTTCTGGACTAAATTGGGCCAGAGTGCCCGTGGCCAAGCGTTTTAAGCCATAAAACTGTCGTAGGATCCAATCTAAAAACCAGGGGGATGCGAAATAGCAAATTACCAACAGGGGCAGAATCCACCAAACCGGAAATTCCCAACTGGGTAATACTTGACTCCACCGCAAGACGCGCGTTGCAAAGCCGATGCGCAGAACATCCCACAGATATTTGGCTGTAAAGAGGACTAACGGGATCAGTACTAAGCCGATCGGGACACTCATTTGGGCCAAGATTAGGGACAACAGCGATCGTTGAGGCAACGCTGACCACTTGGTTGCCCGTTCCTGTTGCCAGTGTTGAGGCCACGGTTCAGCATCCTGAGAAGGTGGGGAAAAGGCTGCCATTGAAGTCGCTGTCAGGGGAGACTCTGCACGGGATGGCTCTGCATTAATATCCACATCCATCGAGGGCGACCGTGCAGAGATCCCACTCGCTGAAGTTGTATCGGGAGTCCCTGACGATAAGGCTTGCGGCGGCGGATTATCCATCGTAGGCAGCACAACACGACGGCGGCCTTCGCCAGGGGAAGAGGGGGAAACCGCTAAGGGGACAAATCCTGTTTCCTGAAGCTCTGGGTCAGACAAATCGTTCAATTGCGGTGCTGATGAAGCACCCAACTCCGCCAATTGCCGCTCGGCCCATTGTTGAACCTTGGGATTTTCCTGCTGCAACAGTCTTTGAGCAAGGTCGATCGCGCGATCGTGCTGTCCCATTTGGCTATAGGCCGTGACCAATCCCATTTGCGCTTTGAGACACTCCGGTAGGGCTGGCTCCGCCTGTGCCCTGGGATCCTGAATGACCTGCTCTAGGAACGCGATCGCCCGAGGATAGTTTTTCTCTTTTAGGGCAGAGAATCCTGCCTCCAAGCATTGTGTGATCGATGTTTCAGCCATGGTCATGCGCCCCCATCACTTGCCCCTTTAGGATACCCAAAGGAGCTAAATGGGGTGAACTGTCACGAAACGATCTATTTGGGCTGCAAACTTGAAGCCCAGGGACGTTAAATCGCCATGGGTTCCTTGCCAGACACAACAGGTGCTACCCGGCTCAACTTCAGTTCAGGATGATCGCCTTCCAATTGCTGACAGTTCCACTCATTACGGAACAGCAGGACTGGTCGTTCCCAACTATCCTTCACCGTCAGGGTGTTAAAGAGCCGCCCAGCAGCATTTAGGGTATCCCAGCCTCCATCGACCCAGCGGGCAACGGTGTAGGGTAACCAATCCAGTTGGGTTTCGACGCCGTATTCGTTTTGCAACCGAAACTGGACGACTTCCATTTGCAGTTGTCCCACTGCCGCCAGAATGGGATCCCGCTTCGATTCGTCGGCGGAATACATAATCTGAACGGCCCCCTCTTCCCGCAGTTCAGAAACACCCTTGCGGAATTGCTTAAATTTGGACGGGTTGGGATTACGCAGGAAGGCAAACAGTTCTGGGGAAAAGCAGGGAATGCCTTCGTATTCCAGCCGTTGACCTAGATAAATCGTATCCCCGATCGCAAAGACACCAGGATTATTCAAGCCAATGATGTCACCGGGATAGGCTTCTTCAATGACTTCCCGATCCTGGGCAAAGAGCTTTTGGGGGCGGGAGAGTCGAACCGTTTTCCCCGATCGGGCATGGCTAACCGTCATATCTTTTTCAAACTTGCCGGAACACACCCGCACAAAGGCCACCCGATCGCGGTGTTTGGGATCCATGTTGGCTTGCAATTTAAAGACAAAGCCCGAAAATTCTGGATAGGTGGGAGCAATTTCACCTTGGGTACTTTCGTGGGCACCGGGTTTGAGGGCGTAGTCGAGGAAGGACTCCAGGAAGAGTTCCACCCCAAAATTAGTCATGGCACTGCCAAAGAAGACCGGCGTCATCTGGCCAATATGCACCGCTTCTGGATCCAATTCGCCGCCCAGCTCATCTAAGAGTTCCAACTCATCTTTAAATTGTGCATAGAGATCTGGCTCCAACAGGTCTTCCAGCATTGGATCATCCAGTTCCAAAATCGTATCCTTGGCCACGCGCTTATTGTGGAGACTCCGTTCAAATAGATGGATCTGCCGCTTGCGTCGATCGAAGACCCCCTTGAAGCGATCGCCTCCGCCGATCGGCCAATTGACCGCGTAGGTTTGCATCCCCAGTTCTTTCTCAATTTCGTCCAGCAGCTCCAATGGCCCCCGCCCCGGTCGATCGAGCTTGTTGACAAAGGTAAAAATCGGCAGCGATCGCATCTTGCAGACTTCAAACAGCTTACGAGTCTGAGGCTCTAACCCTTTCGCCGCATCGATTAGCATCACCGCATTATCCGCTGCTGCCAAGGTGCGATAGGTATCTTCGCTGAAGTCTTGGTGTCCAGGGGTATCCAGCAGATTGATGTAGTAGTTGCTATAGTCAAATTGCAGCACGGTGGAAGTAATGGAAATCCCCCGCTGTTTTTCCATTTCCATCCAGTCAGAGGTTGCATGACGTTGCTCCTTGCGAGCTTTCACCGCACCTGCCTCATGAATTGCACCTCCGTACAGCAACAGCTTTTCGGTTAACGTCGTCTTCCCTGCGTCCGGGTGGGAAATAATCGCAAAATTACGGCGACGGTTGACAGCTTGTTCCAACTCGGTCTGCAAATCTGAGGACATAGCGATGCTCTGAGACAAATTAAGAAAGATTGCAAGAAGATTACATTGTAATCGGAAAATGTCTCTGCTCGGAATGCCCAAAATCTATGGTTGCAATGCACTGATTCACCCAGCATCCTGGGAACTGCTGGAGACCGGAAGTCGCGTCTTTGCCTAAAACGGTCACGATCGCACAGCACAATAATCGCACAGCACAACAGTGCCAAAGTGGCAAGCTACAGGATTGAAATCATGGATGGGCGAAGGGGCTTTGTCGCCTAACCAAACTGTCGTCTAACCCAAGGAATCCACCGTACCGACGGAATTTATCGTTTTAACCCATAAAGTCTGCGTCAAAGTAGCGGAAAGCTATCAAGTCCTCGCATGTTCGATCGCGAGTTCAACCTAGCTGTAAATGTTGGTCTCTAGGCAGGGTCTAGCGTTGGGCAATCAATCAGCTTTATCACTTCTTCATTTAAAATCCCGGGATCAATCACTATAACTTTAGAACTTTGGCCCCGGTTTTCCGGATATTTTTCTGTAGGATGGAATGTAGGATATAGAGCTCATTAATAGACCTTCTAACAACCTTAGTAACTGTCTGTTATATATCGTCAAATGGCGTATTTAGGGTGAAATCACTGGGTCTACAATCGCAAGACTAGATGACTAGTTCTTTCGTCCTTCAGGTCAATAACAAATGCGTTAAGTCAAATGTGCTAGACAACAATGTATTAACCGACAATGTATTAACCGACGATGTATTAACCGACGATGTATTAACCGACAATGTGTTAGATCACAGTGGTTAAGTCGTGGTGCGATTTAACACCGCGGCAAGTCATGACATAGACGAATGCCTGTCTTGAATCAAAGGCACCTTTTAGTCCAGACTCAGTCATGACTGATTCATCAACCCCTACTCCAGCGATTACAAACAACCTAGTCATTCAATCCCTCTAGGCATTTAAGCCCTAAGCCTTATACACTTAGGTCGTTGCATAGAACTGCACAGTACCAACTGCATCTATTCAGGGTCGCACCCAATGTCATTGGGAAGACATCTTTTCAGAAGACATATTCTCAGACAAACCATTGCTCACCAACCATTGCTCACTCAGTATCATCGCTTCCAGAATTCAGTCAACCAGAGCTTTCGTGGAGTCCTACCCAATCAGTTCAGCAATCGACCAAACTACAGATCACCGTGGCTTACATTTAATTCTAGCCAGATAGTGTGAATGGAAGCGTTTGCCTGAATCCTAGAACTGGGGTTTTGTCCCACTGAAATAGTCCCCGCATTAGCTCAAGAGTAGCTCTGATAGATGAAGCGTGATTCATGGCCATTGCGTTTTAGGTTTTTAGGGTCTGAAGTTCCGTATGTTGGAATCCTACAATTCAGTCAGCGCGTCCAGTTTGGCCAACTCATCCAGCACGAGCCAGTCCACGCCCTTTAATTATTCTGTTGATTTATTGTGGCGTGAAACCGGCTCTGGAACAGGCGTTCGCTGGGGCATGAGTGGGGCAAATGTTATTAGTGGTGGCCTATTTACGATGCCTGATCTAGGCTGGAAAGTAGCTGCCACAGGAGATGTCGATCGGGATGGCGAAACAGACATCCTTTGGCGGCATAGTCCCTCTGGAGCCATGGCTTGGTGGATACTTCAGAACCAGACCCTTTCCAGTGCCTTTGCATTACCAACTCTATCCGATCTGAACTGGACGATCGCAGGAACAGGAGATGTTAACGGCGATCAAAAATTGGATATTCTCTGGCGCAATACTGCAACAGGCAACAATGCCTGGTGGTACATGCAGGATAGTCAGATCATTGGAAGTGTGGCGTTACCGACAGTTGATCCAGGGTGGAAGATTGTCAGCACTGGAGATTTCAACCGTGACGGTTTTGTGGATTTGCTATGGCAACACCAAGCCACTAGCACACTCCAATGGTGGGTGATGCAAGGTAGCCAAATTATTCAAGGCGTGAGTTTACCAACTGGTTTACCGAACGCCACCCTAGCTGGAACCTATGATCTCAATCAAGATGGACATCTAGACTTAGTTTGGCGAGATTACAACACAGGATCCAATAGTCTTTGGATCATGCAAGGTAGCACAGTTCTGGAAAAGTATGACATCCAATCTGTTGTCGGCAAGTCTTGGGAAATTGTAGGATTTCTCTCTCGCCCTAAACCGGAAGAAGCCGATGCAGGCAATGCTCTCCTCAATGCAACGATAGAGAGTACAGCCCAGTTTTTCCGAGCGCAACGAGTTAGTGGAGGGGATCTCACTGACGTCTATCAATTTAGTGTGACGCAATCCGGTATCTTCACGGCCCATCTCACGGGATTAACCGGGGATGCTGATGTCAAACTCATTCAAAATCTTAATCGGAATGACCAAGTTGATTCTGGAGAAATTCTGGCTTGGCAATGGGAACGGGGAACCAGTGGAGAATCCCTGCGCCGCTTTCTTAACCCTGGAACCTACTATCTCCAAGTTAATAGCTACAACAACCAATCTGCCAGCTATGCCATCTCGACGAACTTTCGAGCTGCTGCAGTAGATGACCAGCAATTTAGTTTAAACGTAACTTTTGGTGAGGGTACAGGTGGCCTGAATACTGCGGCTCGTCAGGCGATCGCGGAGGCTGCTAGCTACTGGAGCAATATCATAACCAGTCGCAGTGCCATTACCCAGTATCAGAATCTCAATATTCAGCTCGTGGGCCTGGAGCTGAGTGATTATAATTTGCTTGCCTACGCAGGCCCCAATGTCACCACGGATTGGGCTAATCTTTTTATCGTGAGTGGCAACGCTACCATCAACACCCGGAGATTGGCAGAATTTAATAGTAACCCCAGCTATCTCCGCAGTTTGATGATCCATGAATTTGCCCATGCGTTAGGGTTGGGAACGCTGTGGGTACCCGTCGAATTTCGGCAGGGGAATAGTTCTACCCTGGTGGGGCGAACTTACATCAACAAAACCACGGCAACCTATAACGCGAATACCTATGCAGCCTGGGCCTACGGCGAACTGCTAGGAACCTACAGTCCCACAGCTATTCCGATCGAAGCTGGGGTCTTTCAACATTGGGATGAGTATCAGTTTGACACAGAACTCATGACGCCCTATGCCGAGAGCATTGGCATCGCTACCCCAACCAGTCAGATGACGCTAGCGGCACTCCGGGACTTGGGCTGGAATGTTAACTATGGTGCGGCACAACCCTATACGCTCCCCAGTTATGTCACAGCTAATGCACTGCGAGCGGGAAGCAGCAGTGATCCATCCAACTCCTCTGCTTTATCCTCAGAAACCACTGCGATCGCAGCAGCTAGCCTGGGAGAGTTCGCTGCATCCGCAGCTGACCATATGAGTTCCCGCCCTGCGGCGAAGGGGAGACTAGTCTGTGGCTGTGCTAAGCATCTGAGCGCTAATGGGTTGTATACGAATGGGTTGTATACGATCGGCTCGACCAATCTGAGTCACTTGGTCTAGGTCGCTGAATCTAGGTAACTGAATCTAGGTCAGAGATGGCGGGACTAAGCAAACGTAGAAATCGAGGAAATTGTGCAGTCCCCCAATAGTCTCAATATTCGCCAGTCATTAGCCGCTAATTCATAAACCTCTAATAATAAAATTGCCCTGCAACAAGACAGTTGCGGGGCACAGGGACAGTTGAACGCTGACCCCAATATTGCCCATTTTGAGGGGAATGTTGTCGATTAGGGGACAGTTCATTGACTGTCCATCGCAAAATCGCTGTCTCACCCCTCCTCAAGCGCTATGACGCTTCAAAGACTGTCTACTTTTTCTCATCTAAGCAGTGATTTCACGAGACAATAGCTTTGTCACAGCAATAAAAAACACCAAACTTAAGACTCAGATTACTAAACGCTCAGATCATCTTAATATCTGGATCAATAGCTTCCCCCCATCATCCGGAAACCGGAGTGAATCATTTCTTGTTCATCATCATGTAACTCAAACCTCATGCACTACCGACGGCAGCCTAAAGGCTGCTTTTTTTTGCCAACTTTGTGGTCTAGCCAACTTTGTGGCTGATCAGTTTGTGGCCGAGCAATTTCTGGCCGATCGTTCTTTTGGCCGATCGATTTGCAAATTTAGAGTACACTACATATCCAAAGATGGAAACATCTTACACTCTACTCGTAGTGCTATAGGCCATGAACTTTCTTTCACTAACCTATGCCGTTTTCCTGCTTGGGGTTGTTGGAGTTTACTGGACGCTGCCGAAGCCCCAATTGCGAATTTGGGTGCTGTTGCTGGCCAGTTTAATGTTCTATGGCACGCTATATGTAGAGAATAGCTCCCAGGTGGTGAACCAGGCTCAGTATATTCCTTTGCTGCTGGTCATGACTTGGATCACCTTCCAGTTGGGGCGTGCGATCGGATCTCCCCCCGACTGGCGCATTGAGGATTGGCAATTTGCCCAGCAGGACTGGAACCGTCGTCGCATTAAGTTACTGGTTCTCGGCATTGGCCTCAATCTCTTTTTGCTGCTGAGCTTTAAATCGGTCGTTTTGCTACTGGCTTCTACGATCGCCCAACTCTTTAAAGTCGATCTGGCCTTTACAGAGTCCGCTTGGAAAAACTTGAGTCTGCTAACCCCGATCGGGCTCAGCTACTTTACCTTTGAATGTATTTCCTACCTGGTCGATGTCTATCGGGGTGCGCCTGCGTCACGCAACTTTGCGCGATTTTCCGCCTACAAACTGTTTTTCCCAAAGTTAACCTCAGGCCCCATCACCCGCTATCCACAATTCGTGACTCAATTACAATCGCTCACCTTTCCCAATGCCGATCAAATTTCCGAAGGGCTGTGGCTGATTGCCTGTGGTGCGGTGAAAAAAGGACTGATTGCCGATCGGTTAGGCACCTATGTAAACCTAAGCTTTGACAACCTAACGCGGGCGGGCAGCGGTGATATTTGGCTAACCACGATCGCCTACGGGTTCCAACTGTATCTTGATTTCAGCGGCTATGTGGATGTGGCGCGGGGTAGTGCCATGCTGCTGGGGTTCAATTTGCCGCAAAACTTCAATTTCCCCTATTTCAGCACTAGTATTGCGAGTTTTTGGCGACGCTGGCACATGAGCTTAGGGGATTGGCTCCGGAATTATCTGTACTTTCCCCTGGGGGGTTCCCGCAAAGGATTACTAAGAACTTGTTTTAACCTTCTGCTCGTGATGGTGTTATGCGGGTTGTGGCACGGGGCAACCTGGGGCTTTATCGTCTGGGGCACAGTCCATGGTCTAGCCTTAGTGGGGCATCGTTTGGTGGATGGGTTTTCCAAACGCCATGAGTGGATGGGGCAGTTTTGGCAAAGTTTACCCGGAATTACGATCGCATGGCTGGCAACGCAACTCGTTGTCTTCCTATCCTGGCTTCTCTTCCGGCTTCCTAACTTAAAGGATGCCATCTACGCCCTGCAAAATCTGGTGGGTAAGGCAGCGGATCCTCAATTTGCCATTAAGATCTACCAAGAAACCCTAGGGATTTCCCCCCAACAGATTTGGGCATGTCTGGGGGTTTTGACAATGGGAATGGGGATCTCCTACCTGTTTCACCAGGGGCTGAAATTGCAGTTAAACTGGTACCTAAAGCTATTACTCGTGCCCCTCTGTCTGTACGCTGTATTTCTGTTTTCTCCTCAGGGTGCCGCCAAGTACATCTATTTTGATTTCTAGGATTTGATTTCTAGGATTTGACTTTTAGGACTAATTGAGGGTTTTTCACTCTTTTCAGTTGATTAGAGTCATCGATCGACGATTTCGATCGAAACAATCAAATTGTTCTTCGTAGAATACTGGTAGTGAATTTTTAATACCTGTAAGGAAAGGCAGCTATGAGTCATCCCGTGGAGTTCCCGCGTCCGTCCATGACGCCCCCAACGGCCACAACCCGCACCCGCCGCTGGGGAACGGTTACACTGCTGGAAGAAAGTCAGCGTTATCGGATTAATCGCATCGAAATTGCGCCCGGTGAGCACATCAGTACACAAATGCATCACCATCGCAGTGAACACTGGATTGTGGTAGCAGGGACTGCCAAAGTCACCTGTGGCGGCGAGGAAAAAATTATTTTTCAAAAACAATCCACCTATGTGCCGATGGGGTTGCCCCATAAGGTGGAAAATCCTGGGGTGATTCCGTTGGTGATGATTGAAGTCCAGAATGGGGAATATTTGGGCGAAGATGATATCGTGCGGTTTGAGCCCGATCCAGACGATCACGACGATTGACCCGATCGCCCGGATGGACGATCGCCCCACGATCGAGAACGCCCAAGGAGCTATCTATGTCTGCGTTGCCCATTCCTGAGTTTTTTCAGCCCGATCGTGGGGGGACGGTGTGGCGTGTTCCCTATCAAGAGCGGGCTTCCCAAGCGGTGATGTGGGCCAAGCAGCAGGGGATTGCTCCTTCTAGTACGGATGCTGCTCGGGTTTGCTTATTGGCGATCGATGTGCAGAATACGTTTTGCATTCCCGATTTTGAATTGTTTGTGGGTGGGGCTTCTGGCCGGGGGGCGGTGGAGGATACCCAGCGGCTGTGCGAGTTTATCTATCGCAACCTGGGGACGATTACCACGATCGTGCCCACGATGGATACCCACACCGCTATGCAGATTTTCCATCCGATTTTCTGGGTGAATGAGCAGGGTGAGCATCCGGTACCCGTCGCGACAATGATTACGCTGGCGGAGGTGGAGGCGGGCCAATGGCGCGTTAACCCCAACATTGCTGCAAGTGTGGCCCAGGGGGATCTGGAAACGTTGCAACAGCACGCTCTGCACTACACCCGTCAGTTAACTGAAGATGGCAAATATCCCCTGACGATTTGGTGTTATCACTCGATGCTGGGGGGAATTGGCCATGCGCTGGTGTCGGCCTTTGAGGAAGCGTGCTTTTTCCACTGCATGGCTCGCAGTGCCCAAACCCAATTTGAACTGAAGGGCAGTAATCCATTGACTGAAAACTATTCCGTGTTGCGGCCTGAGGTGTTGGATGGGGCCAATGGTCGCCCGATCGCCCAAAAAAATACATCGTTAATCCAGAAGTTGTTGGACTACGACGCAGTGATTATTGCGGGACAGGCTAAAAGTCATTGTGTGGCTTGGACGATCGCGGATTTGCTGAATGAAATTCAACTGCGGGATCCCAAGTTGGCCAGCAAGGTATATCTCTTAGAGGATTGTGCGTCTCCGGTGGTGGTGCCGGGGGTGGTGGATTTTTCTGAGCAGGCTGATGCGGCTTACCAACGGTTTGCTGAGGCGGGAATGCATGTGGTCAAGTCCACTGACCCGATCGAAACTTGGTTGCAGCTTTAGAAATTACAACTCAGTCAAGCGTGGTAGGAGATCGGCAAAGTTGCAGGGGCGATGGCGGGCATCAAGTTGATCCTTGAGAATGTGATCCCAGGCGGTTTGGCAAGCTCCGGTCGAACCCGGTAAACAGAAAAGGTAGGTGCCATTGGCCACCCCGGCGATCGCCCGTGATTGGATGGTTGACGTTTTGATATCGGCGTAGGAAATCCAGCGGAACAGTTCCCCAAAACCTTCGATCGCTTTATCCAGCAGTGGCCCGATCGCCTCCGGAGTCCCATCTCGCCCAGTCAGCCCCGTTCCGCCTGTCGTGAGGATCACCTGAACGCGATTATCAGCAATCCATTGGGACACGATCGCGCGAATTTGGTAAATGTTATCGGGCACGATGGCTTTTTCGGCCAAGTGATGGCCTGCTTCCGTCAAGCGATCGACCAGCAATTGTCCTGAGCGATCGCTGGCTTCCGTGCGGGTATCGGACACGGTCAGCACTGCAATATTCAGCGGTAGAAACGATCGATCGACAGGCATAGCAACCACTTCGGAAAAACAGCAGAGCAGAATTCAGGAATCTTCTAAACCGTTCTCTATCCTAGCCCGGAAATTTCCCAACAAATTTCTAGGTTTCCTCAGAACATTTTCGGCGGAGTATCGCTAAAATGAGAATCGTTATCGCAGCATTACAATGAGAATCATTATTGCCGCAGGCTATCTATGCTAGAAGTGCACCAGTTAGGGGTCAACTATCGCGGAGTCAAAGGACTAGAATCCGTGACATTTCAGATCGGCCCCGGACAGTTAGTGGGGGTGGTTGGCCCGAATGGTGCAGGCAAAAGCACGATGCTGAAGGCATTGCTAGGGCTGGTACCCGTGACCAGTGGCAAGGTGCATTACTGTACCTGTCCCTTGCATCAGCAGTTAGAAAAGGTGGCCTATGTGCCGCAACGATCGCAGATTGACTGGGATTACCCCATTACCGTGCAGAATGTGGTGATGTTGGCGCGTACCCGCAAACTGGGCTGGTTCCGCAGTCCCGGTCGATCGACCCGAGAGCGAGTCCAGTGGGCCTTGGAACAGGTGGGGATGTGGGATCTGCGCGATCGGCGGATTGGGAATCTATCCGGCGGGCAACAGCAACGAGTCTTTTTAGCGCGGGCCTTGGCCCAGGAAGCAGAAATTTTTCTATTCGACGAACCGTTTACGGGCGTTGATGCAGTAACGGAAGAGATCTTATTCCAGGTTTTTGATCAACTGCGCCGATCGGGCAAAATTCTCCTCATTAGTAGCCATGAATGGGGGCATTCCCTGCATCAACTCGATCGC
This sequence comes from Alkalinema sp. FACHB-956, assembly GCF_014697025.1. NCBI lineage: Bacteria > Bacillati > Cyanobacteriota > Cyanophyceae > Leptolyngbyales > Leptolyngbyaceae > Alkalinema > Alkalinema sp. FACHB-956. The sequence continues at coordinate 430,629 of NZ_JACJRC010000002.1, forward strand.
ATGTTGCTATTAAACCAACGCCTCATCGCGGATGGCACGCCAGAGCAGGTGATGACGCAAGATAATTTAAAACACGCCTATGGTCGGGCTTGGATGCAGTCCATGCATCCAGATTTAGGCGATAATCTTTTTTGCTAATTCATGGCTTTGCTAATTGACTCGGCAGGCTAGTGGTCTGTGAGATGGCTTGAGAGGTTGGGAGCGATCGCTCCCAATGTGTGATCGTTTTTAATGTGCGATCGTTTCTAATGTGTGATCGCTCCCCATTGGCACTCCCTATTGATGTTGACCTATGCTGCAACTATTAACCGATCCCCTCCACTATGAATTTATCCGGAATGCCCTAGCGATTAGTGTCATTATTGGGATTCTCTGTCCAGTGGTGGGGAGTTATCTGATTGTGCAGCGTATGGCACTCTTAGGGGATGTCATGGCACACTGCGTTTTACCGGGCTTGTCGCTTTCCTTTTTTCTTGGCATCGACATGATGTTTGGAGCCTTTGCATCGGGAATGCTGGGTTCGTTTTTGATCGCCTGGATTCGATCGCAGTCCCGCGTCAAAGTGGATGCAGCGATGGCACTCACCTTTTCCAGCTTTTTTGCCCTAGGTATTATCCTAATTACGGTATTAAAAAATAAGTTAGATTTAGACAGTTTTCTCTTCGGTGATATTTTGAGTGTTACAGGCCATGACATTATTCGCACCTTAATCATTGCTGTCATTATTCTGGTTGCGGTCAAAGCTTTTTATAAAGAACTGCTGTTTTTTACCTTCGATCGAACAGGAGCACAAGCCCTGGGATTACCTGTCAATCTATTGCATTTAGCATTCATGGCCGCAATCACCCTCACCATCATTGCCAGTATGCAAGTTGTGGGCGTAATCCTTGTCATTGCGTTATTAATTGGCCCAGCACTGACAGCTTATTTACTAACCACTGAGTTACATCAGATGATGGGGGTTGGAGCACTCTTAGGCATTCTTTCCAGCTTGGCAGGTGTATACATTAGTTACTACAACAATCTACCGTCTGGGCCCGCGATCGTCTTAGTATCCTCCAGCTTATTTCTAATAGCACTCTTTTTCAGCCCTTCCCAGGGAATTTTGACAAGACCCAGCAGTTCAGGATCGCCCCATTAGCGCTGTGGGATGCATAGATCGAATTGAAGATATTCTCATTACTCTGACAAGCCAGTATTATTTGATTCGGCTAACCCAAGCGGTTGAAGGGCTCTTTTTCTATCTTGTGCTCGATCGGGAAAAAGGAAATCTGGCTTTGGCCCGTTTCAAGCTGGCACAGTTGGAAAAAAATCTTGTTATTTAAGAGTGCTAATTCTGCAAGGAATTTTAGCTAATCTTTTGCACTGAACCTAGCTTTTGCACGCAACCTAATTCTTGCATTCGGGGCAAGTTATTTGTCTTCATCGGTGTCATCTAACTCGATCGGTAAGCGATGACGATAATAGTCTTGTAAATCCTCCCAACTGAGGGTGGTCGTTCCTGGGTCAGAAAAGGCAGCTTTAACTCTCAGATAGCGCCGTAATCCCTCAGCTCCGGCATCATCACAGGTCGCTTCTTGAAAATCTTCAGGAAAGGTACGAGTTACCTGCAGCCATGCTTCTTGCAAAATCTCAGAAATTGCAGGAGTAGGCGCTTGTTCAAGCAAAATTTCTAGTCCTTCGAGAATTTCGATGGTTTTGAGTAGTTCCGGAGTCACTTCAAAGTCTGCCATAGTCTAAGGGTTGGACGATCGAACGTAAAATTCTAGAATTCAGTATTTCACTTTAAAATACCAAAACATTGATCAATTCATCAGATTCCCTGAATCAGGGAATCATCAGTCGTCAGGGACGATCGTCCCTTTGCACTGGGCCTAACAAAATCTCAAAACGGAACGTGTCACCCTGCGTATAAAAACTAACCATTATCGAAGATGTCTGTTTTGTGGTGTTCGATAATTTTGGCTGTATACGTTTGAGCCTTTACGCTGAAATACCGGGTCATCAAGAGTTCGATCGGTGATTTTGAGACATTGCAGGGATTTATAAAGTTGAGATGGGGCTGCCATACCCAGGTAACATCTGTCCTGTACCTTAAGAATCAAGCTCATCGCTCTCTGTTGCTCCACCTGACAATCCGAATCAAGCTGTCATGCTACCAAATCGTCAACACTTTCAATTGATGTATACCTTTCTTGGATTCATCACAATCTCGAGCCTAGTGGCGGGAAGTATGATCGTCCCCCATAGGCTTCAAGCTATTTCCAAATGCCCTCCAGAGACAGACTTTGCCCCAGACGTGGAAATGATTACTGCTGACGAGTCAGCTGACGAGTCAGTGGATGATCACGCCTTAGCAAAGCACCTCCGTCAAGTGGTTCAAGAAAGCCTCCATCCGTCATCCGGGGATCAAACTGTGCGGTCTAAACAGACTACTTTGGAACTAGCCCCCTCGGTAATAGCAGACAAGACAACTGCCGGGGATTTGACCAGCATCAAACCAGAAAGAGTTGTCGTACAACCTTGGCGAGGGCGTCATCATGTCTATGGCTTTTTTAAAGTGCCTGCGGGGTATGAGCCCAGTTCCTTTTTTCAGGTGGCGGTTGACCAAGGGCAAAAACAATATTGTGGCCATGCCTCTGTGGTAAAAGTGGTTGATAGCAAGGCTGGGGAGAATGGCGATCGTATTGTCATTGGCCGTTTCCGTACCCGCACAACGTTATGGCTGCTGAGCCAAGGCCAACGGCATGAACTGAATCAAAAAGATAATTGGATGCTTCCCATCCGAAAACAAACTTAATTGAATCCTCCAACTTGAATCATCAATCCTCTCCATCAAGCAATCGATCAAAAACCCCTAACTGTAGTGTGATTAACTGCGGTTAGGGGTTCGATCGACCATCATTTTAGCGAGATGTTTGCGGCGAATGATAGTCTCGCGCTAAAGCAACCCGATGTAGATTTAGCTCTTCTCTGGTAAATTTCTCGGAGGAATCGATCGACCGTGGTAAAACCGTTGTTCCAGTTGACCCAAACCGTACCACGCCGCTCCTAACACAATTGTTAAACCCGCCAATAACGCATTCTGCCAGAGGGTCGTTCCCACGATCGCCAAGCCAGCGATCGCTACACAACCCTGACGCAATTGCTGTACCCGTGCCAACGCCGATCGACAACTCGCGCAATGTTCTGTATGGGAGTGGTAGCGATCGAGCAAGGCTTCTCGGTTGAGACGGGGTGGCAAGGCTTCACCGGGAAAGGGTTCCGCTTCGTATTGGTTAAACCATTGACGATACTCAAACACAAAGCGATCGGCCTTGGTTGGCATGTAAAACGCGCGGGAAAACTGCTCACTGCCCCCTTCTGTCGCTAAAATCCGTTCCTGCCAATGCAAAAAGATTTGGTCGTCTTCCAAAATGGCATTTTGTCCCAGGTGCGAGAACCAGCGCGGCGTTAGACTCATGGCCAAAGCTGGAAACTTGGAGGGGAACTTGAATGGGAACCGGGCAAATAATCGACATTCCCCTTTGCGAATGGGGGTTGCATAGACTGCCGTAATTGTGCGACCAAACTGCTTAGACGTGAGGTCATGCCACATTAAATTGGGCGCGATAAAGATCGTGTCCTGGGAACCCAATTTGCCGCGCCGAGGGCCTTCCTTCCAGGTTCCGGTAAAGCCCCATTTATCCGATGTGAGCAGTTCTAACTCCACCGGAGAGGCATTACTGCGCTTGCCGACCGTGTTGTGGTGGGTGTAGGGCAGATGGCTTGGATCTAAGACGTTTTCCAGTAACGTTGCAGCATCGTAGGGGAGATCGCGAAAGATATCCAAGCAAACCCATCCTTCCGTGCCTTCTTCCCAAGGATCGATCGCGGGAACAGGAGCATTCTCAGCATTGTCCGGTTGTCCTGCGTAGACGAACAATAATCCTTGCTTTTCCGCCGTCGGGAACGATCTCACACAGGCCCGCCGCGAGGTTTCTGCCTGCCCCCCTTCATTTTGCTGGGGAATATTCTTGCAATCGCCCGAACCTGCAAAGCTCCAACCATGGTAGGGGCATTCCAATAACCCATCCTCATTAATCCGGCCTTCCGAGAGGGGGACGAGGCGATGGGGACAGCGATCGGCAAAGGCGCGCCAAGCCTTGGCCCAACCGTCCCACCAAATCACCAAATCCATCCCCAGCAGCGTAAAAGGCATGGGCTTGGTTTTGTCCAGATCGGTCAGATAAAAAACGGGATACCAGGCTTCCTTGACATCAAAGCGATCGGGATCGGCACCGCCGACGCTGGAAGACGTGCTGCGGACTTGGGACACTGGCATCGTTACCATTCGTTACCTCTCGCAGGATTTCTTTACACTTATTTACATTTAGTTTAACCATAGCAAATCGGCCCGTGTCCAGTACGGAATTCACGATCGAATGGACTTACGAGCTTAACAAACTTTCGAGTATTTTCCTTGATTAAAAAATATATTTTCTTAACCGAGGGAGGATAATCTGTTGAAATTCAACTTGAAATTTAATCGGATGCAATTCTTATCCGTCCGTAGGTTAAACCGTAGGGTAGACAACCCAGGCTGATTAGCCCATGGATCTTGTCCTGCAACCTAGGAGCGTTGAAAGAGTTTGCTGCCCACTGCCCATCTAGCCCACTGTCCAGTACACTGCCCAGCTCACTGTCTAGCTCACTGTCTAGCCCACTGTCCACTTCCTACTTTGGATATCCCGCCGTTATGTCCCGTTCTCAAGCCCGGTTCAATCATCCCCAGTTCAATCGCCGCCAGTTTCTTCGATCGACCCTTTTTGCAGGAGCCAGTGTGGTGACGGCTTCCCTCGGAACCCAGCGATCGGGCTTGTCTGCCCCTGCTGTTATTCCTTCAGAACGGAGTCGGCCTCAAATTCCCTACGGGGTGATGAGTGGAGATGTGGGGGGCAGTCGGGCGGTGGTCTGGAGTCGGGCCGATCGGCTGAGTCGGATGCGGGTGGAACTCTCGCTAGAACCGGATTTCCGGCGATCGCGCTTGGTCTACGGTGAGGTGGCTCAGGCCAGCCAGGATTTCACCAGTCGCGTGGTCTTGTCTCAATTGCCCACCGATCGACCCATTTTCTACCGAGTGCAGTTCCAAGACCTGGATCAGCCCAAAATTCTCAGCGAACCCGCGATCGGGCAGTTACAAATCCCCAACAGTCGGCGGGATATCTTCTTTGCCTGGGGGGGCGATACGGCGGGGCAGGGCTGGGGTATCAATCCCGAATTTGGCGGCATGAAAATCTATGAAACGATGCGCCAACTGAAACCGGATTTCTTCATCCACTCCGGCGACACGATCTATGCCGATAATCCCATCCAAGCGGAAGTGAAATTGGAGGATGGAAGAATTTGGAAAAATCTGACCACACCGGAAAAATCTAAGGTCGCAGAAACGCTTCAGGAATTTCGGGGCAATTTTATCTACAACCTGTTAGATGAAAATGTGCGGCGCTTTAATGCGGAAGTTCCGGTACTAATGCAGTGGGATGATCATGAAGTTGTCAATAACTGGTATCCCACAGAAATTCTGGACGACAGTCGCTACACCGTCAAAAACGTGGCCGTCCTGGCTCAGCGCGCCAAGCAAGCGTTTTTGGAATATTCGCCCCTACGATCGGAGTTTGTACGGCAGCAAAAAATTGAGCGATCGTTCTTCTACGGGAAGCATTTAGAAATATTCATGCTAGATATGCGCAGTTATCGCGGTGCCAATAATCCCAACCGCCAAACCGTTATGGGGCCGGATACTGCCTTTCTAGGGAATCAACAAATTCAATGGCTCAAACAACGGTTGAAACAATCCCGCGCCACCTGGAAAGTTATTGCTGCTGACATGCCCTTGGGATTAGTGGTTGCTGATGGGAAAACGGATTTTGAAAATTTAGCCAATGGGGCTGGGCCTGCATTGGGTCGGGAATTAGAACTGGCAGATTTACTGAAATTTATCAAGCAGCAGAACATTCGCAATACCGTTTGGCTGACTGCCGATGTGCACTACGCTGCGGCCCATTACTATGACCCCGATCGGGCGCAGTTCCAGGATTTCCATGGTTTTTGGGAATTTGTGGCGGGGCCGTTGAACGCTGGCAATTTTGGCCCCAATCCGCTGGATAACACCTTTGGGCCACAGGTCAAGTTCCAAACCGCTGCACCCACCGTCCAGATCAATCAACCGCCCAGTCAGGGGCAACAGTTTTTCGGCACCGTCAAAATTGCCCAGGATTCTGGCTTAATGACGGTTACCTTACGCAATCTCTGGGGTGAGACGTTATTCTCGATCGATCTTCCCCCGGCCTAGAATGAAGTCAGCACGATTCTTGCCAGCCTATTTTTACCAGTCTGTTTCTTGCCAGCCTGTATGGTGAAAGTCATTACAATCAACATCTTGTTCAAATTAGAGGACTGGGAACACCGCCGGGAACTCTTAGTCCAGGGGTTGGCCGCAGAACAGGCGGATCTGATTGCACTCCAAGAAGTGAACTTGGTGCAGAATACGGGCGACTGGCTGGCGGAACAATTGGGAATGCCCTACGTTTACACCGTGCCCTTTCCTGCGGCGGATCACCCTGGAATTACCTATGGCATTGCGATTTTAAGTCGCTATCCCTTTGTCCAACAGGCCGCGATCGATTTACAGAGTCAAGGCCGACTGGCCCAAGTTGTCACTGTGATGATCAATAATCAACCTGTTGTATTGTGCAATGGCCATTACTACTGGCATCCGGGTTCCCATCCGGAGCGCGATCGGCAAATTCAAACAGTGTTGGATTATTTAGAATTACAGGTCGGTGATCAACCCGTAATCGCAGTGGGGGACTTTAACGGAACACCGGAAACATCTGCGATCGAACAGATGCGACAACGCTTCACTTCTGCCTATGCAGCCTACCATGGCCGAGAACCAGACTATACCTGCCCCCCGCCGATCGCGCCTTGGGATTTACGCGAATGGCTATATCGCAGTCTACGCACATTCCTATTCAACCGCACTTTCATCCCCTGGAAAGGCACGCTAGATTACATCTTTGTCAGTTCTGCTTGGCAAGTTCAAGATTGTCGGTTAATTCTCACCCAACCTGCCCAAGACAGAAACCTCTATCCCTCCGATCACTTCGGGATTGTTGCTGATTTATCGATCGTGAATTTAGCTGTTACGAATTAATCCTCGACCATCGCCTTCTTCTCCTCTCAGCCCTCCCACGCCTTAAAATAGAAGCGATCGATCGTCCCAATCACCCATGCGACTCCTTTGCCTCAGTAACGGTCATGGTGAGGATGGCATTGCCCTCCGCATCCTGCAAGCCCTGCAAAACCTGCCCCAGCCCTCCCCCCCAAACCCCACTGCCCAAACCCCCCCCACGATCGAAGTTTTGCCGATCGTCGGCGAAGGCCATGCCTATACCCAAGCAGGATTTCCATTAATTGGCAAAGTGCAGCAAATGCCCTCCGGTGGATTTATCTATATGGACGGGAAACAACTAGCGCGGGATATCCAAGGAGGATTGCTAAAGTTAACGCTAGAACAAATTCGATCGGTACAGCGTTGGGCCAAAGCGAATCGCGGAGAACCCGCCCTGGTACTGGCAGTGGGGGATATTGTTCCCATGCTCTTTGCTTGGATGAGTGGCTTACCCTTTGCCTTTATAGGAACGGCGAAATCGGAATATTATCTGCGGGATGAAACGGGTTGGTTACCGCGTAAATCCTGGTGGGACGATCGATTCGCGATCGCGACAGGTTCAGTCTACTATCCCTGGGAGCGCTGGCTGATGGCACGGCCTAACTGCGTCGCCGTCTTTCCCCGCGATCGCCTGACAGCGGAAACCCTACAACGCTTTGGCATCCGAGCCTATGACTTGGGTAATCCCATGATGGACTTGAGGGAGAAGCCCAATGCGCCGGAATCCCTGGTAGCCGACGATCGCGAAACCTTGAAAGATCGCGAAACCTTGAAAATTCTGCTCTTGCCGGGATCCCGTGCCCCCGAAGCCTACGCCAACTGGGAATTACTCCTCTCCGCTGCCAATGATGTCATGGCCAAACTGGGCCGATCGATCACCTTTTTAGCCGCGATCGCCCCCAGTTTAGAGCGTCAGATCCTGGGCCAAACCCTCCAGCAAGCCCGCTGGCAAGCGATCGAAGACGACACCTTGGGCGACACCTTTGACACCTTGGGCGACACCTTTACAGTCGGCTGGGGCGAAACCCAATCCACCCTGAAATTATCGGTCGGGAAATTTGCCGAGTACGCCCAGCGAGCCGATTGCGCGATCGCCCTCGCGGGGACGGCCACGGAACAATTTGTGGGGCTTGGGAAACCCGTCATCACCCTTCCCGGTGCGGGGCCGCAGTTCACCCCCGCCTTTGCCGAAGCCCAAACCCGATTGCTGGGAGGGTCTGTCCAGTGCGTTGCCCATCCCCAGCAGGTCGGTGATGCGCTGTACCGCTTGCTCAATAATCCCGATGGTCTCCGCACGATCGCTGAAAATGGTCGCCGTCGCATGGGGGAACCGGGGGCAGCCCAGCGCATTGCCCGCAAATTAGTTGAAGTATTGGGAGGTGGGTTAGCCCCTTGCACAACAATCAAACACAGGACGATCGAACGCACAAGCTCCTAGGTCAGACTAGAAAATTTGTACTCAGCCTATCCGCTGAACTCTCCCGACAATCTGCAATTCGCTCGCCCAAAATGTCGATTTTGAAAGGAATGACTCGCAGAACATTTTCCAACACTGGAACCTCGAACCATGAAGAGCACCTATGGACAGCATTAGCGAATTCGATCGCAAGGCCATTCGAGACGTGGTGGAATGGCAGCTATCCGCGTTCCAGCAAGATGATGCGGTGCGTGCATTTGCCTTGGCCAGTCCTGGGATTCAAGCCATGTTTCGCAATCCCACCAATTTTATGAACATGGTACGGCAGTCCTATGAGCCTGTCTATCGTCCCCGATCGGTGATTTTTGAAGAGGTCATGCTTGTCGAAGGTAACCTGACCCAACCCGTTCTACTCCTTAGCCCCCAGGGCATTCCAGTGCGAGCCCTGTATCTGATGGAACAGCTCTCCAATGGGCGGTGGGCGGTGAATGGCTGTTACCTAGTCGCGATCGAACGTCCATCCGTTTAATGCATTCATCGCGTTAATCTTTCGTTAATCTTGCGTTAATCTTGAGTCAACCTTGCGGTTAGGATGTCGCTACCAAGAGTTTCTCAATCGTACTCACGAGATGTTTTAACAGAACCGGTTTAGCCATATATTCATTCGCCCCAGCAGCTAAACACTTTTCCCGATCGCCCAACATCGCTAAGGCTGTCAGTGCAATAATTGGTAGGTTTGCAAAGTCGGGTATGGCTCGAATCGCGCGAATGGCAGCCAATCCATCCAATCCCGGCATTTGAATATCCATCAAGATGATATTTGGACGATGGGTCTGGGTGAGGTCGATAGCTTCTTGCCCATTACCCGCCAAAATTAAGCGATATCCCCGACTTTCAAGATAGGCTGTAAAGGTTTCAATATTGGCTAAGTTATCTTCTGCGAGAAGGATCAAAGGGTGGTCAGCAGCGGGCATAGTCACTTGAATAGGTTGGACAGTGGTGGAGGCCGAAGACAGATCATCTCGACTCCCAATCAACTCTGCATCAATCTCACAACCCTGACTAGGGGGAAATTCACTAGCCTGCAAAGATAGGTGATTCCGAGGAATATTACGGAATGCATCAGGAATCTGCACAGTAAAACAACTTCCCCGTCCGAGTTCACTCTGAACTGTAACATTACCCCCATGTAACTCAGCAATGCGCCACACGAGAGATAATCCTAGGCCCGTCCCACTATATTGCCGGTTCAGGCTACTATCAATTTGAACAAAGGGTTGGAACAGTTTATCAAAATCTTCTTCTGCAATTCCAATGCCTGTATCCGTGACTGAGAATTCTACCCAATGGCCCAAATCACTACCACGGTGCTCTGCACTGGGTTGATACCGTACGGCCAGGGTCACAGTCCCTCCATTAGGCGTGAACTTGATTGCATTATCCAAAAGATTAATCAGAACTTGGCGCAATCGCCGTTCATCGGCTAGAAGTCGCCCCAGGTTGGGTAATAGATCACTCTCTAGTTGAATATTTTTCTTCGTGGCCATTTGGCGAACAAAGGTCAAACTCATATCGCAGAGACTACGAATACTGACGGGGCGAACATCTAACTCCAACTTACCCGACTCAATTTTGGAGAGATCGAGAATATCGTTAATCAATTCCAGCAGGTGACTGCCACTCCGATCGATCGTCGCGATCGCCTTGAGTTGTCGTTCATTGAGGGGACCCAGAATTTCATCCTGCAAGCTCTGAGCCATTCCTAAGACTGCATTCAAAGGTGTCCGTAGCTCATGGCTCATATTGGCCAAAAACTCATCTTTCAGGCGAGTTGCCCGCTCCAATTCCAAATTTGTATAGGCGAGTTGCTCATTAATTTGGCGCAACTGAGCTTCTGATTGTTTCAAATCAGTAATATCTTCATAGGTTCCCAAAACGCCTACAATCTCCCCTGCACTATTGGTCAACGGGACCTTGCTGGTTTGTAACCAGTGCTGTTCCCCATTACTATTTTGCAGGAGTTCTTCGTAATTCAATTTCGGAACACCTTGGTTAATCACCTCGGTATCATCGGCTTGATATGCAGATGCAAAGTTCTCCCAAGGCATCTCAAAATCTGTTTTTCCTAAAATTTCCTTGGCATCTGGCAATCCCGCATCTTGGGCGAAGGCTCGATTGCATCCCAGGTAGCGCGATTGCCGATCTTTCCAAAAAACCCGTTGGGGAATGGTGTCCAAAATAGATTGCAACATGGCGCGGGATTCTTGCAAAGCCTGTTCCGCCTGTTTGCGTTCTGTGATATCCGTTAATGTTCCGACATATCCCACTACGGTTCCATCTGCATCCATTTCTGCGGCGACCTGACAATAGAACCAATTGATCGTTCCATCGGGACGCAAATGTCGCCCTTCCATGGTTCGAACGTAGGTATGGGCATAGATAAATTCATTGTCAAGCGCATTAGTATTGGTGGATACTTGACTAAATATCTCCCGATCGTCCGGATGTAAAGCATTGAGCCAGCCTTGACCTAAGGCAAATTCCTTGGGTCTGCCAGCCATTTCGCTCCAGTGATCGTTAACATAAACGCAGTTACCTGGGCGATCGAATTGGAAAATGGCTACGGGGGCAGCGGCAGCCAACGTGGCATAGCGCCGTTCGCTTTCCCGCAGCGCTTCTTCAATCCGTTTGAGGTGCGTCAGGTTGCGGGCACTGATGACGGCTCCGGAAATGGTCTGATCCGCTTCCCGATAGGGCGACAAACTGAAGTTGACAAATTGGGGCTCGGGAATCCCAGGCAATTCCAGCCACATACTATATTGGTGGGTGTGCCCCAGGAAGCATTCATCTAATTGAGCTTTAAGAATTTGATCGAAGGCGGCCTGCCCCATCACATCACTGACCCTCATCCCTACCATTTCCTGGCTAGATTTTCCGTGATCCTGTTCTGCAGACTGGTTGACGATTTGATAAATGTAGTTGCAATCGATCAACAGCATGCCATCGTCCGTAGCATTGACCATGCGCTCATAGCGTCTCAGAATCTGTTCCGCTTCTCTGCGATCGCTGATGTCAATCAACGTGCCCACATAGCCGATTAACTGGCCTTGGGCGTCCGTTTCAGGAACGACATTGGTATAACACCAAATGATTTGACCCTTGGAATGCACATGGCGGCTCTCAGTTTGGTAGCCTTCACCCAGTCCTTCCCCCTGCTGAAATTTTTTAGCCCAATCTTGGAAGATGCGATCGCGATCTTCAGGATAAAGCGTATCAAAGCAACCGATGCCTAGGGCCGACTCCAGCGATCGTCCCATCATCTTGCCCCATTGACTGTTGACATAAATGCACTGTCCCTGGGTATCTAATCGAAAAATAGCAACGGGCGCAGATTCTGTGAGCGTGGCATACCGATGCTCACTTTCCCGCAGGGCAATTTCAGCCTGTTTACGATCGGTGATGTCAATGGCTGTGGCAATCGCCATCTCCACTTGGTCCCCTTGCCAGATCGGGCCAGTTGTTACTTGATACCAGGTGGTGTTGCCCAAGCCATCAACGTAGCCCTCAACTTCATACTCAACGGTCGCACCTTGCTCAAAGACTTGCATGAGGGCTTGATCTTGCTGGGCGTGATACTTCGGAAGAACACAGTTGTGGTAGTGAGTACCCAGAAAATCCTGGGGTGACTGTCCAGTCACAGCCCGGTTGATATAGGTAACGTAACCTTGGCGATCGTAGGTCACAATGATTCCAGGTGCATTCTCCACCGTAGCCTGCAACCGTGCTTCCGAGGTTTTGAGCGCTTGTTCAACTCGTTTACGATCGGTAATTTCGTAGTTAATCCCAATCATGCGGATGGGTTGACCTTGGTCATTCCGTTGAACTAGGGAAGAAGCTTTGATATCATGAATCGTCTGATCTGGATGAACAATGCGAAATTCTAAGTCAAAGTCCTGCTCACCTCGTGCCGCTTGATACAGGGCCGTCTCAACTCGGGACAAGTCTTCGGGATGGATGCACTGAGCCCAGACTTGGCAGAGGTCTTCATCTTCCCTCGGTTGGACGGCGTACAGTTCATACATCCGTTCATCCCAGAAGCGACGATTCTCCGCAATATGCCATTCCCACGTCCCGATCGCGCCTGATTGCAGGGCCAGAGCGAGGCGATCGGAGAGGCGATTCAGTTCTGCTTCCGCCTGTTTGCGGTGGGTAATATCCACATGACAACCGACCATCCGCACGGGTTGCCCATCGTTGTTCCATTCGAGAATGCGTCCGGCACAAATGACCCAGACGATCGATCCATCCTTATGGCGGTACCGCACTTCGTTGTGATAGGGAATCTGTCCCTGGCTGTGGGCGTGCTGTTCAAACGAGTTCAACAAAATGGGTAGGTCCTCAGGGAGCACCAACGTTTGCCAGGTTTGTGGCACATTGGGCAATTCGTGATCTTCATAGCCAAACATCCGCTTAAACGTTGGACTGAGATAGGTGGTGTTACCCGCAATATCCCAGTCCCAGTAGCCTGCGATCGCAGATTCGAGAATGGACTCCAGGACATTCAGTTCTGTTCGCAGATGGGTGGCTTGTTGTCGATCGCGCTCAGCCTGTCGTAGATCGCTCATGTCCTGGGCGGCTCCCACGATCCGGTAGGGCCTTCCAGTTTCATCTCGGACAGGAAAGCCCCGGGCAACCATCCAGCGGACTTCTCCACTGGGACGTAAGATGCGAAACTCGGTATGACGAATTTCGCCACTCATCACCTGTTGGAGCTCCGCCCTCACCCGATCGTAGTCATCGGGATGAAGAGAGTCATACCAAACCGTGGGATCCTGATACAGCTCTTCACAGGAACGCTGCCAAATCCGCTCGTATCCGGGACTGACGTAGAGGGTCTGACTTCCATCGGCGGTTTGAATCAAAAAGGCTTCTTCGACGGTTTCGGCCAGTTGGCGGAAAATTTCCTCCCGTTCCCGCAGTCGTTTTTCCGTTTGTTTGTAAAGTGTAATTTCGCGGGTGATAGAAACGAGGCTAATCGGCTCTTGTTGCTCATTGCGGCAGAGTCTTTTGGTTGTTAGGAAGTAGCGTTGTTCCCCAGCGATCGTGACAGTATATTCGGTTTCTTGTGGTTCCCCCGTTTGCCAAATCTCCAATTCCTCGTCATGGATCCGTTTAGCTTCCTCCGGTTCCATGAAGTCTTGGGCCGATCGTCCAATCATTTGGCTGGGTTGTAGCTTTAGCCCCTGGGCGGCGGTCTGGTTGACAATCAGGTACTGCCCCTGGGCATCTTTGACATAAATCGCTTCGTTCGCCGCATCGATGATGTTATGCAGGACGGTTTGGCGTTTCCGTAGCTGCCCCAGCCCCTGCCACAACAGGCCATACAATCCAACAGCCGTCATTGCCACAAAGCCCCACTCCTTAATCAGTTGGAGCTGGGCAGGCGATAATCCTGCTCCTCCCCCAAGGGCCAAGAGGCGATCGGCCCAGGTCATCCACAGCCATCCCAAAAGGCTATAGAGTAGCGTGATGCCCCCAGCAAAATAGGGTGATTCGAGCGAGGACTGGCGTGATGATTGGGGAGGCAGCCCTTGCCAAACTCGCCATTTATCCTCGGAAAAAGCCACAATATTTCCCCCCATCAACAGAGTCTTTCCGGTTAGCTGAGAACCCGCTTCAATTCGACATCCATAAGGAAGAAATTACTATTTTAGGATGGCAATCGAAATCGATCTATACCCTGCATTCCTCTGATCACCAAAATTCCCGATCAGTCTTCAGGAATAACGGGAGTGATAGGATCAAGCAACATATCCTAATGGTAGTTCTAAAACACTATGCAGGCTTTGGCATCTCTTTCCAGTCCAGAACCCCGCGATTGGCAGCCGATTATCCAGCGCTTCAGGGACATTGTAGGCGATCGGGGCGTGGTGCAACGGCGGGAAGAACTGTTGGTCTACGAATGTGATGGGTTAACCAGTTATCGCCAGCGACCGGCGGTGGTGGTGCTCCCCCGAACAACCGCTGAAGTGGCCGCTGTGGTCAAGGTCTGCCACGAGTTTCAGGTACCTTTTGTGCCACGGGGATCGGGGACGGGGCTGTCCGGTGGGGCGTTGCCGATCGAACATTGTGTGCTGATCACCACGGCACTGATGCGGCAAATTATAGACATTGATCTGGATAATCAACGGGTCACGGTACAGCCGGGGGTGATTAACAATTGGGTGACCCAGGCGGTCAGTGGAGCCGGGTTCTACTACGCGCCCGATCCTTCTAGCCAAATTATTTGCTCGATCGGGGGCAACGTGGCGGAAAATTCCGGTGGGGTTCATTGCCTGAAATACGGCGTCACAACGAACCATGTCTTGGGCATGACGATCGTGACCCCGACGGGAGAGGTGGTGAAGATCGGGGGAGCGGTGCCGGAAATGCCCGGTTATGACCTGACCGGCCTGTTTGTTGGGTCGGAAGGGACGCTGGGTATTGCTACGGAAATCACCCTGCGCATTCTCAAGACTCCGGAATCAATCAAAGTGCTGCTGGCGGATTTCACCAGTGTGGAAGCGGCGGGGGCAACGGTCGCCGATATTATTGGTGCGGGGATTATTCCCGGTGGCATTGAAATGATGGATAACTTCAGCATCAACGCCGTGGAAGATGTGGTGAAAACCAACTGCTATCCCCGCGATGCAGAGGCGGTTTTGCTGGTGGAAGTGGATGGCTTGGAAGTAGAAGCGGCGGGCAATGCCCAACGGGTGGCGGATCTGTGCAAAAAGAATGGGGCGCGCAATGTCACCGTCGCCACAGAGCCGGACGATCGCCTGACCCTTTGGAAAGGGCGCAAGGCAGCCTTCGCGGCCATGGGCAAAATCAGTCCCGACTATTATGTTCAGGATGGCGTGATTCCCCGGACAAAGTTGGAATTTGTCCTCGGTGAAATTGCGCGGCTGGGGAAAGAGTATGGCTATCCCGTGGCTAATGTATTCCATGCTGGAGATGGCAACCTGCACCCGCTGATTTTGTATAACAATGCCATTCCTGGCGAGTTGGAAAAGGTGGAAGCTTTGGGCGGGGAAATCCTCAAGCTCTGTGTGAAAGTGGGGGGCAGCATTTCCGGCGAACACGGGATTGGCGCTGAGAAGCGCTGCTACATGCCCGATATGTTTTCCGAGGCGGATTTAGAAACGATGCAATGGGTACGACGGGCGATCGATCCCCAGGGCATTGCCAATCCGACGAAGATTTTCCCGACGCCTAAAACCTGCGGTGAAGCCGCCCGATCGATCGCTGCCCAGGAATTTCCGAATCTGGAACGGTTCTAAGCAGTCTCCTGACTAAGTTCTCGCTAAGTTCTCGCTAAGTTCTCGCTAAGTTCTCGCTGCCCCCGCCCGTTCCCGTCGTTCGAGTTCTAGGCGATCGTGCTCGCGGATTTCTTCCAGGGTTTTCCAACCGGGGAACCAGCGGCGACGATCCTTGAGCACTTTGGCATTCAGCCAAAACCGCACCGGGGGATTGCCACAGGAGGATTCCAACTCTGCAAAGACCCATTCCCCTTCGTTTTTGCGATTGACGACCTGAAAATGCCGCCAGCCAAAGGTTTCCTCCCGCGCTGTCCATTTGGAACCCACCAAATGCGGGAACTTTTGTTTGTTTGACATGATCTAGTCCTCCAAACACAAAGTAACATGGAGTGTCCTAACGGACATCCTGCTGGTTCTGGATGGCATCCTATGAAGTCCCTAAAATTAACCACGATCGCGGTACTGATGACGCTAACCGGGGCAACGGCTGCGGTTGCCGAAAATTTGGAGCATACCCGTCAACTGTTGGCAACGAAGCAATGTGCGGGCTGTGACTTGAGTGGGGCGGGATTGGTTCTCTCCCAACTGCAAGGGGCGAACCTATCGGGAGCCAATCTCATGGGAGCCAATCTGAGTCAATCTAATTTAACCGGGGCTGACCTGAGTAATGCTCAACTGGCAGGCAGCAGTCTGGCCGGGGCGAATCTGGCTGGGGCGAATTTAGTCGGGGCAGATCTGCGGGGTGTAGATCTGCGGGGAGCTTTTTTAGGCGGAGCGAATCTACAAAATGCGCGCCTAGAGGGAACTAGTTTGGAGTCGGCGATCGCGATTCCAGAGGGCATTGTCAATTATCAAGAGTTCTATCGCTGGGCCATGGCCGCAGGGGAAGCGAAACGGTTTGAGGTGGCGATTAATCACTTCAACCAAGCAATCTCCCAAAAGTCTGACTACGCTCCGGCGTGGCTGGGACGGGGTGCAGCGAAGGTAGAACTGGGACAAAATAAAGCGGCGATCGAAGATTTGGAAAAAGCGATCGCGTTATTTAACACCCAAGGGGATAAGGCCAGCGCAGAGTCTACGCAAAAAGTGGTACATGCCCTCAAGAATCCGCCAAAGGAAAAGAATTACTCTGGCATTGGCCAAAGTGTTCTCGGCTTGATGGGAATGCTGTTGCGATATTTTGTCGCGTTCTAACCCACATTCCGCAGGTTTTGGCATAGAGTTATTGTATTTTTGATGCATGAATGCATCTGAAATTAGAGTACAAGATATTGACCACAGCGGGATTGTGGCCGGTGTGATTGACGAGATGGGGTTGG